>NZ_LN868937.1:1782058-1852047 GCF_001244735.1 Bacillus andreraoultii | reverse complement strand
TATTTTCTCTTGCTTCTTCCACTGTCTGACCAATATTTTTTGGGCCAAACATAACTTCATCAAGTACCGTATGTTTAAAAATTTGGTCATTCGGATTTTGAAAAACAAGACCAATCTCACGAGCGAGTTCGGCTACTGTATGCTTTTTCGTGTTTTTCCCATTAACAGTGACGTCACCGCGATTCGGTTTCAATAGTCCCTTTAACAACTTTACTAAAGTCGTTTTACCTGCACCGTTTTGACCAATAATGGCGGTTGATTCACTATTAAATGTTACGGAAATATCTTTCAATACCGGTTGTCCATCAGTGTAAGCGAAAAATACGTTTTCAACTTTGACTTCATTCATTCTCGTCACCGCCAGTCCTGCCAATCATGGATGAAACCTCTGCCAATGTTATAGGGTAATAGCCTGTTTGTTCATCTTTCATCCCCATCGATTTACAGTACGTTGTAAAAACAGGAGGTTCGATGCCGTATTCATCTAAGTCATCACGTGAAAATACTTTTTGTGGGATATCATAATCAATTTGTTTTCCTTGATCTAACAAAAGGATGCGATCTGCGAAACTTGCTAATTTCTCAATTTTATGCTCAGCAATGACAATCGTCATTCCTTCTTTACTTAATTGTTGAATCACTTTAAATACTTCTTCGGAACCTTGTGGGTCAAGTTGTGATGTCGGTTCGTCCAGCACTAAAATATTTGGGCGCATCGCAATGACACTTGCAATCGCGACACGCTGCATTTGCCCACCAGATAAGTCGAACGGATTTTTCTGTTTAATTTTTTCGATATCCATTAACTGCAAGCTCCAGTCAATACGGCGAATCATTTCTTCACGTGAGAGCCCCATGTTTTCCAATCCAAAAGCAATCTCATCATAAACGGTATATTTTGAAGCAGTCATTTGTGTAAACGGGTTATCAAACACGAGGCCAGCTGTTTGTGAAATGTCTGTAATTGTGCTCGTTTTTACTTCCGTTCCATTGATAAAGACCTTTCCACCATAACCTCCATGAAAAAAATGCGGAATGAGACCGGTTAAGCTTAAACATAAAGATGACTTACCAGAACCATTTCTCCCGACAATCCCAATGACTTCCCCTTCATTCACTTCAAAGGAAATATCATTTAAAGCAAGTTCCTCAGTATCTGGATATTTATATTTCAATCCTTCTACAATAATTTTTTTCATAGGATAATCCTCCAAAGTATTGCGCAAAGTAAAATAATAATGAGGAGTGCCTGGATAAACTTTGCATATTTAAATTCACGAGCTTCGTGTAAAAAAGTTTTCGTTTGTTTTGAGTTGAATCCGCGTACTTCTAAAGCGATTGATCGTTCCCTCGTAGATATTAAGGAATTCATGATCACTGGTCCAATTAACGGTAAAAACGCCTTCATTCGAACGAACAAACTTCCTTCCGTTTCTAAGCCGCGTGAACGTTGAGCATCTTTAATCGTCCCTATCGTTGCACTCATTTGCGGAATTAACTGAAGAACTGAACCAATCACATAACCAATTTTCGGTGACATGCCACGTTTAATTAACGCTTCAATCATTTCATCCGGTTTTGTTGTTAAAATTAACACACCAAATGCACAAAGAAGATTGACAACACGCATCATTAGTAGTAATCCGAAAGACAGTCCTTCTTTGTAAAATGTAATAGGACCAATTTCAAACAATGGCGTAACATTATCTGGACGGAATAACCCTTGGATAATCACTAACGATATGATTAAGAACATACTTAATCCGATTAACGGGATAATTTTCCGAAAAACCTTCCCAATAACAAGAATAGTTATACTTATGAACATAACGATTAGTGCTACGGAATGAAAAGGTAGAATATAAGGTAGAATTGATGCTATGATAGCAAAAAAGATTTTCGTAATCGGGTCAATTTTATGAATTGGGGTATCTTTTTCTACATATAATGTCATAGATTTCATGAAGCCGACACCTGCTTTTTTGTGATTTCGTTTTCATTAGGATATAGATGGAAAAGGAAAAAGCAGAAATCCCACCTTTTCCTAAACCAGATTTCTACAACTCTTCGAAACGTTGATTATTTTTATAAAGTCGCGTAACATTTTTCGGTAATCCTTTAAAAATGAAGAAACAGAGTAAAATGCTAATTAATTTATCTGGTACGTCAACAACAATACTATCTAAGAAAGAAGCAAGCCACACTGGTCCATTTTGGGAAAGCACATAAGCGTAAAGAGCATCTCCCCAAACATTCCCTGTTTGCCCTTCCCAGAACATAATATTGAGTGGTGTTGATACAACAGCGGCAATAAATCCAACAACGAGACCGAGTAATAGAGCTTTCGCAAAGTTATCGATCCAGCCTTTGTATGCAAGGGCACCAACAACAATCCCAATGACACCACTTGTAATCGCATATACGGTAGAAATCGGGTCAAGTGTGATACCATAAATAAGATTATTAATAATTCCTGACAGTCCACCAACGATTGGCCCTGCTAACATACTAGATAAAATCGTTCCTAGTGAATCCAGCCATAAAGGCAATTTTAACCCCGCGGCTATTGTTTTTCCGATATAATTAATCCCGATTGCAATTGGAATTAATACAAGAGCTGCTGTTGAAAGTTTTAATGACCACATACTTGTCTTTTTCATTATCGAACACTCCCCTTTCCTTAAATACATTCAGTTTGAGATGTGATAAAATGAGCAAAAACGTTTTTAACTAAGACTGATTTCTAACATAAATTAATTTTTAAAAATAGGGGTCAAAAAGGGACTACGCTACGAAAATCCTACTCCTAAGTATCACCTCCTATAAGGTAAACGGAAACATTGGTACATTATTAATTATTTTGTTCATAGGCAGATAATGTTTCTAATGCAAGGAGGATTTCGTTTCTCTCCCCCTGTTCAGATAGCGATTCACCGTCAACGTAATCATTAATTCCTTCACTTAAGTCTCCCGTAGATGATACAACAACATTTAGGATAGAAACTGCCTTCATATCGCGTAACCCGGCAAGAACAAATAAAGTTGCCGTTTCCATATCGGACGCTAAAATATTCCGTTTTCCCCAAAATTGATCAATCTCCTCCTCACTATCAGTATAAAAGCTGTCATGACTTCTGACAAGACCGAAGTGATGAGAAAGATTCAATTGTTTTGCTATTTCTTTTAATTGAATTAATAAATCTAAATCAGCTACTGCTGGGTATCCTTTTTCAATATACGTTAACGAAGTGCCATCATTTCTTACCGCACCGGTAGCAATGACTAAACTTCCAATTGGCAAATGGGACTGTAAAGCACCACAACTACCGATACGAATAAGGGTCGAAACACCGATCTTTTTCAATTCCTCTACAGCGATTCCCATCGATGGACCGCCAATTCCGGTGGACATAACTAATACTTTTGTTCCTTTATAGTATCCAATGGCGCTGCGATATTCACGATTGAACGCTACCTCTTTTGGGGAGTCGAGATACTTCATTACTTTTTCTACCCGTTTTGGGTCTCCTGGTAAAATTGCGTATTGGACATTTAAATGATCATCTAGTTGGATATGTGGCTGAACTGTTCCCATAAAAAAGCCTCCCTAATATTAAACAATTCGATTTATTTCCTATAATTTTATTGTCCTTCTTTTTCCGAAAAATGTCAAAATTATTCCCGGTAATTTAGAGCAACTATTTAACAAAAGATAAGTTTTCATAGATACGAAAAAAAGACCGTCCGATAACAGTCTTATTTAATATATCCGTTTTCAATTAAATAATCGATGATCAAATTCACCGATTGTTCTAATGATAATTGATCTGTATCAATCATTAACTCTGGCTTATGTGGTTCTTCATACGGAGCATCAATCCCTGTAAAGTTTATTATTTCTCCATTTCTCACCTTTTTATATAATCCTTTTGGGTCCCGGGCTTCACATGTTTCAATACGAGCTTTCACGTAAACTTCAATAAATTCGTCATCCTCCAGTAACTTACGCACAAGTTCCCGATCTTTCCGATACGGCGATATAAATGCGGTTAACGTAATCATCCCGGCATCGACCATCAACTTTGCAACTTCACCAATTCTTCGTATATTTTCTGAACGATCTTCTGGACTAAAACCAAGATTTTTATTAAGCCCATGGCGAATATTATCTCCATCTAGGCGATACACTTGCACCCCTTTTTCAAACAAAACTTTCTCAAGTTCAGCGGAAATAGTGGATTTACCTGAACCAGACAGTCCTGTAAACCAGAGAACTGTACTTTTATGCTTGTTTCGATCTTGCCGTTCTGTTTTCATTACTTTTGAGAGGTGCCATTCAATATTTTTCGATTCAGACATTTACTTACCTCCATTACAACTCATAACAGATTGATACGTTTCCTCTAATCCTTTTAATACACTTACTTGTGGCGACCAACTGAGTGTTTTTTTCGCTTTTTCATTCATTAAGCAACTATGTTTAATATCCCCGGTTCTTTCCACTGTGTAATTAATAGCAACTTTCTCTCCATGAATGTCGATTAATTTCTCGATGATTTCATTAATTGAAGTTGCTTTTCCAGTACTTATATTGAATACCCCTCTATCCCCTTGTTCAACCGCTGCAAGATTGGCAAGAACAATATCTTTTACAAAAATAAAATCCCTCGTTTGCTCCCCATCGCCATGAATATTTAATGATTGTCCAGCTTTCAGTTTTTCTAGAAAAACAGCGATCACTCCACCTTCACCTTTTGCTGTCTGTCTTGGCCCATACACGTTCCCATAACGGAGAATGGTAAATGGTAGCTGATAAAGTTGGGAAAAAATATGAATATATAACTCTGCGGATAATTTTGAAGCACCATAATAAGACTTTGGAATTGCTGGGTCCTTTTCGTTAATTTTTTCCTTTTCTAAATCACCATAAACAGCGGAAGTAGATGAAAAGATGAATTTCTTCACCCCTGCTACACGAGAAGCTTCTAATAGATTAATTGTTCCATTAATATTTACATCTGCATCAAATACTGGTTCATGGATTGATATACCAACATCAGCTTGGGCGGCGAGATGAAAAATAACATCCGGTTTTTCTTCTTGAATCCATCGTTTTGCTTCTTCTGAACGAATATCGTACCGATGGAGTTGTGCCGTTTGGTTAACATTTCCTATATTCCCTACAGATAAATTATCAAATACATGCACTTCATGATTGAATGCGACTAATTGTTCGACTAGATGTGAACCGATAAATCCGGCCCCTCCAGTAACAAGTGCTTTCATGTTGTTCCTCCTCAATTTTTTATTTCCACATTTCGTGTATGTTAGCGACACTTCGAAGACTTATTTCATTAGGCGTACGCGATGAAGAATCTTTGCCCAATAAGGATCGTTTTCGTTCCAAATTTCTTTATTTGGAAGCTCGACAATGGTAACTTTTGCAAACGGTGATTTTACAACTGTCATTTTTTGTATATCTTTATGATGGATTAAGAGTATTTGAAAATCATGAGCAACCATATTCATTAGTATTTTTTCTAATTGCTGTACATCTTGGAAATTGGCTTCTGATTTTTCAGTGCGAATAAATAAAATTCGTTTACTCGACGAAAGTTTTTCTAAAAAACGGTTGATTCTTCTATCATATTTTTCCTTAACTTCCGGATAACCACCTAAATGGGTAAGCGTGTTTTTATCTGTTTTAAAATCATGATTGAAACCGATATCATATTTAAAGTCGTACACATAAAGGTCAGTTGGTGATAAATACTTATCTGGTCGTAAATTGTTCATATTCAAGAAGTCAGTAAAGCGAGTTTGAATTAGCTGATTCACTTTTGATAATTGTGGGGAACCGACCCAATCAAATACACCCGAAAATGGTCTTAAATTAAATTTTTTCATTTGCATGGCAGGTAAACATAAATGCCCGAGACTAAATACGGCATCATAAGAACCTTTTATTTTTTGTAAGCTCATCTTCTATCCCCCTTTGTTTTCTTATAGCTGTCAGTTACTACTGTATATACAAAACTAAAATTCATACCGATTGATACTATATTATGAGAGATTATTATTTTGATATAAGAAAGCTGACCTACGCGAGGAAATAAGGCAGAATCATTAATATAAATCACTTTTCTACATTTCTTTTTGCAATTGCTTCGTGATAAATATTGACAATTTTTTCTACTGCTTCATGTAAAGACCAGTGATTAATCGCCCATTCTTTCGCAATTTGACCAAGATTTATTAAGTACGCTTCATGATCTAATAAATAATTTATGTTTAGTGCTAACATTTCTTCGTCTCCTGGAGGTGTTAACACGCCAGTCATTCCGTGCTCAATCATTTCAGGAACACCACCGACATTACTTGCAACAACGGCTTTTCCTGCAATTTGGGCTTCAATAACAGATAATGGTTGATTATCAATTAATGTTGGAAGGACGAGCATATCTGATAGTGACAGTATATACGGTACATCTTCTCTTTTGCCAAAAAAGAAAATATTTTTGTTCAAACCTAGTTTCTTCGCTTGCAATTGCAAACTTTCTTTATTCGGGCCATCTCCAACAATCCAACACTCCCAATCGGTTCTCTGTTTCAATCGGTTAAGCGCACCAATTAAATGATGAACACCTTTCATTTCTGATAATCTTCCCGTATAAATAATTATTTTTTTATCAATAGGTCGCCTTATTTCTGACACTTCTTCCATTCGTTTTGAAAATGTGTCGATATCATATCCGTAATGATGGACACGAAGCTTTGTTTCCGGAACTGTATATTCTTTTACTAAAATATTTTTCATCCATTCATTTGCAACAATCGTAATATCGCTATCTGTTGCACCGCTAAATTCGATTTGATTAAAATAGGTCGCACCACGAATAGACTTTTGATTTATTCCTTTATAATAGGCACCTTTTATTTCATGAGCGACACATCCATGTAAAGTGGAAACTAATGCTGCTTTTTTAGGACGAATTCGATTTAATACAATCGTAGAAAACACATCTTGACTATGAATAACATCATATTGATCGAGTATAAGTGTTTTTGCTGCTAGCTCATAAACATACATATGTTCTTCATAATAATGAACGACATAATCGATGACGGTTGTTGGAAAAGCCTGTTCAACTTGTTTTGTGAATAAATCCCGTTCAATGACCCGATTTTGATTCACTACATGAACAAATTGATAGTCCTTCCCAAACCCAAGAAGATCTACTTCATGCCCAAATAATTCCAGTTGTCCTTTTAACTGGACCATATAGTTCCATACACCACCGACATGTGGTATTTCCCAAAATGTGGCAAGTAATATTTTCAATTCCTATTCCCCCTCATCCGCCTTATCCTCTTTCTCTATCATATTCACTAGCGTTTAAATTGAATGGGTGATTGAAAGGCCCCCTAATTCACTCACTTTACACAATTGTCCATTTCATCAACTTATTCCTAACATAGTCTAAAGTAAGGTTAATGGAAAAAGCTTTTTTATAAAGGAGTGTTTAATTATTGCGAGACAGTGAAAAGTTACGAGAAGTTATTAAAATTCGTGTACCTCACAACCACCCAGATTTTCCCTTAGTCCTATTTTGGAGTCAAAAAAGTGGATACACAACATTCTTAAAATGTTTTTTATCAAGAAAACTTACTCAATGAGGTGTTAGCTTACAATCATTGGATTCATGCATATGATCAAGAAGTCTACAAAAAGGAGCCTTCTTATTATGAAAAAACTTGTACGAAACCAGTACCGACGATCAGCAAGTCAATTTCTTATTTTGGCTTCTTCAAAAGGGAATTCACATTGTGAGCAAGAATTGGGAAATATTCGCGAATTCTTTTATCATAATAGAAACAGTACACAGGGAGTCTCTTTTAAACAATTTTTGGATTATCTTCAAGAAGCGGAAACATACGATAATTTATTTGGAAAAATTTACGAGACAGATAGAAAAGCTGAAAAGAAGATTTCACTTAAAAGATTCGGACGTATCAAACTTAAGTACCTCTTCGCACCACCTTTCCTCGATGATGTAAAGGGAGATTTGCGAATCGAAAAAATAAGTGAAGATACGTTTACGAATGTAAATCAATTTCCAACGGTTGAAAGTTTCTATGACGATGAATCCATTCAATTAGTGAATGATCTATTCTCAGAGGACTTACCGTGTGTAGATATAGGAAAATGAAGTAATTTCTTCATACAGAAAAAGGGCCTACCTATTCGAACCCCTTTCAAAATACTTCTTTATGATTTATTGAATATGAAGTGAAGTCAACATTTCCCTAAAATTTTCAGCATACCGTTCTGGATGAAAGTTTGTTTTCACATGTTTCTGTCCGTTCGAACGAATATATTCGCGTAACGTTTGATTTGTCATTAAGTCAACTGCTTGAATAACTGCTTCTCGAATATTTCCAAGCGGATAATATTTTCCTGTTTCATCATGAATAATTGAACTTCTAACGCCATCTGAATCGGTTGTTAAGATTGGGCAGCGACAACTAAGTGCTTCCAAAGCCGAATAAGGGGCTCCTTCTACTTTTGATGTCATACAAAGGAAACCACCCGAATCTCCAATTCGTGAAAGATATTCTGCCATTTGTTCGTTTGGTATATTCGCCAATCTTGTTAAATGATTTTGTAAATTTGATTGCGTGATAAACGTTTCAAATTTCTTTAGTTCACTTGGATCAGCAATGGTCGGATCTTCAAACATATATAAATCAATCTTTTGTTTAATCGTTTTTAGTAATGCTACACTGATTTTTAAAAACTCACGCCAATTTTTATTGTCTTCAATGCGTCCTATCCACGCGATAATTGGCCACGGATGTCCAGAAGTTGGTTGATAAGTAAATGTTGTCATATCAAAGCAATTATTAAATTGGAACTTTGGTACTGTAGGAAAAGTTTCATTAAACAATTGTTCGATATGGGGTGTTTTCGGATTAATGAGTCCATTTGCATATTTAGTAACAAGAGGTGCCGCCTGACGAAAAACTTCTTTTGCTACCTCTTTTGGTCCGTAGCCTTGAATTTCGATGATCATTTTCCCTTTATATCCGAGGGAACGGAATCTTGGTAACGCCTGGAAATCAGACGTAACAATAATCGCTTTGTAATCTCCATCATCTAAAATTTGTTTTATTTCTTGGTTATTATTTGTAATAAATACCGGTGCTTCATGATCGTTTAATAATTCACGCCTTTTTTGATAGTAAAGGAAATGTGAATTGATTCCTATCTTTTTTAAAGCAACACTTCTTTGGCGATTTAACGTTTCAACACCACCACTAGGAACATAGAAAACAAATAATATATTCATTGATTTCACCTCGAATACGTTTTTCGAATTGTATAACTATATATCACGATATGCCCTAATGAACATTTTGTTGAAACAATTTGGGAATCATAGTCTCATGTGATTCGCATAATTTCAAAGTCGCCACTGTTATTTCAACATCAGTAAATTTCTCTTCCGAATGCAACAATCTTTGAGGATTTCACCTTATTTTTTAAAAATTTAGGAAGGACGTGATTTCTTGTCTACCTCTCCACTTGTTTCGATTCTTATCCCATTTTATAACTGCAAATATATAGTTCATGCAATTGTTAGTGCACTAAACCAGACGTATCCTCATTTTGAGGTTATCGTTATTAACGATGGTTCAAGTCAATATAACGAACTCGTGATACCCTATTTACCACGGATTACGTATTTGGAAAAAGAAAATAATGGGGTCGCATCGGCAATAAATCTTGGGATGAAAAAGGCAAAAGGTGACTATTTTGTCTGGTTAAGTTCCGATGACTTCATCTATCCAAATAAAGTTGAAAAACAGATAAATTTTATGCAGGAAAAAAATGCGCAGTTTAGTTTTACGAATTTCAATACGATGAATCGAGATAATCAAATTATTACACTCAATGCTGGGCTGCATTTCAATAGTGAAGTAGAGCTGTTAAACTTATTGCAAAATTATAACCCGATTAATGGTTGTACGATAATGATGGCTAGAGAAGTTGTTGAGGCGATTGGGAATTTCAATGAAAATTTACGTTATGCTCAAGACTACGAATATTGGCTAAGAGTTGCTGGAAAGTTTCATTTACATTATTTACCAGAGGCGTTAACAAACTACCGAATTCATAATGATATGGGGACAATTAGACATAGAAATGAAATACTTGATGAGTTTCATCAAGTAAAAGATCAGTATAGAGAGGTTACTAGGAAAATCATAAAAGAGCGAGAAAAATCGAATATAATGTACGAGTTATAAAGTTAGAAATTGGAAGATTTATACTTTCCTATGAGCCAACGAAAAACGGGGCTGTCCAGAAAGTCAAATGATTGATTTCTGGATGCCCTCTTTTCATGTTTCAAAACCTCGATATATCAACTTTCTTGATTATCACATTTTTGGGTTATTCCCTTTTCGGATAGCCCCTTTCCTATACTTGGTTTCTTTTAAACTTTACAAAATTTTTCTCATAACAAGTTTGCTAACCGACTAATAAACAACTTACTCGAAGTTTGTAATAATATTAAATCCATACGTGCGATAATTTGACATATCCTTAAATACATCCGTAACATCATTTAACGAAATTTCTTTTGACACCAATGATTTCGGATTTAATTTACCTTGTGCAATGAGCCCTAAAAGTCCATCGTACTCAGTCCGTGGATTTCCAAGACTACCTACGATTTCCAATTCCATCATTGTTACTATATCAATTGGAATATCAACAATTCCCGCCTCATTACTTGTCGTTAGACCAATTTGTACATGACGACCTCCTTTACGTAACGAATGAATTGAGTTTAGAATTGTTTCTTTTATACCAAGAGCATCAATGGAAGCTTGAGCACCACCTCTTGTCACTTCTCGTACGGCTTCAATAACATTTTGTGTACGGGCATTTATAGTTACAAGGGCACCTTCATTACGCGCCATTTCCAACTTTTTGTCATCAACATCTACAGCAACCACTTGTGCACCAACTGCATCGGCGACTTGGATTGCAGAAAGCCCAACTCCACCCGAACCATGAACAACAAGCCAATCACCTGGACGGATATTCGTTTTCACAACACCGTGGAATCCCGTCATATAACGACACCCAATAGCGGCTGCAGTAAGTGCATCCACTTCATCAGGGAGATGTACTAAGTTAAAATCACCGTTTGGGATTTTTACAAATTCAGCATACGCACCATCATTCACCATCCCATGAACACGAACATGGTCACAAAGATTAGATTTTCCACTTAAGCAATAGGAACAATGCGAGCAAGATTCATGGAAAGGTGTCGTTACACGATCTCCCACTTTAAAGTTTTTCACTTCCTTACCCACTTCAACGACAATACCACCCATTTCATGTCCTGGAATGATTGGGAGTTCCGGCTTAATGCCTAGCCAACCCATATCACCCATCCACGCATGCCAATCACTCCGACAAACACCACTTGCTTCTACCTTTACAATAACATCACGTGCTCCTGGTGTTGGATCTGGTACATCCCCTACTCGTAATGGCTTTCTTAACTCAACAATTTGCGCTGCTTTCATTCGTATCTCCCCTTTTTTAACTTAAAGTTAACCCCGGTTTCGAAACAAAAAATGGTTTATCCTAGTCGCTTCGTTTTTTACATTTCTTTTTTTACCGAACGATACTTTTTTCCCCATCAACATATGTCAGTTTACTAGACTCCCCGCCAAATATCGTTCGTGGGTTTTTTACTAACATTGTCTCAATTTGTTCATCCGTTACTCCACCATTTTTCAACGCAGGGATAATATTCTCAAAAACATGGGCAATATGCCAGTTCTCGACTAACTTCTCCATACCATTCGGAAATACTGGCTCCTTTCCAAGCCAAACATTGACCGTATCATGAGCCATCATTAATTGATCTGCATAACCTAATCCAAGTAAACCAATTAATGTTCCGATACGATCTCGGTCCATTGGTGCACCAACAAATTTTTGAATACCAAATCGGTCAAACCCAACGAACACCCCTTGTTCAAGCGCACGTAAATGATACTGAATATCTGTATTGCCACACATATGTCCAATTAATATTTTCTTCGGATCAGCTCCTTCATGAATGAGTAATTGAGCTTGCTCTGGACCCATTGTTCCTTCTTGTGTATGGGTAATAATTGGTATACCCGTTTCTTTTTGAACTTTAGCTGCCGCCCTGAAAAACATTTGTTCATAATCAGTAATATGATCTTTACTTGAGCCAAGTTTAATGACACCTGGTTTTAAGCCGGTACGACCGACCCCGTTTTCAATTTCACTCATAAATAATTCGTAAATTTCCTCTTCAGCAATCCCGAGACCTTGCTTAAACTTAAAATAAGCTGGTGCCCCCTCCCCTTCATAATAATAGCCAGTTGAAAAAATGATATTGATTCCAGACCTTTCTGCAATTTCTCTTAGAAGTTCAGGATCACGACCCGAGTCATTCGGTGTTGCATCAACAATTGTTTGAACCCCATGTGCTTTTGCCCGGTTAGCTACTTCAAGTCCGATCCGAATAATTTCGTTTTTATCGTTTTGGTATAAAGAATTCCCAAAATAGCCAGCATATCCGAAAAAGAAATGCTCATGCATCAACGTTTTCCCTAAATCCTTTACATCTACTGGTCCTAACACGGTATTTACTCTTTTACTCATGACAAAATCCCCCTCAACTGTAACTAGTCTACTGTCGCTTTCAACTTTCCTTTATGTAACTCCCTTACAAAAAATATGACTAACCTATTAAAATAGAAAATGAGTCAATTGTATGACAGCGTTTACATTTTAATGTAAGCAATAGCTTCTATAAAGGTTAATCACAGGAAATTCCTTTAGTTTGACTATACTAAACGATAGATAACGTGTCAATATTATTTTCGGATTATTTTATATATTCACAAAACTATCTAGCTATATTATTTTACTAAACTATTATTTTTGAAGTTGAAGTGGAACGGAAAAATAAATATCATCATTCAAAAAAAAACGTCTGACCACTAGTCAGACGAATTATGGTAATAAATAGAGTAAAACACAAAAGAAGTGAGCAGCACTCCCTGCAATAACAAATAAATGCCAAATCATATGATGAAACTTAAACCCTCTCCATATATAAAAGATCGCACCAATCGTGTAAAGTACCCCTCCAACAACTAATAGGACAACACCGTTAGCATCCATATTTTGTCTAATTTGACTCCAACCAATCACGATGAGCCAACCCATTAATACATAAAGAACGGTTGATGTAAATAAATATTTTTTCACGAAAAAGGACTTAAATATAATTCCACCAACAGCTAATCCCCAGACAATCCCAAATAAAGTCCAACCGAGGGCCCCTTGTATTACAATTAATGTAATAGGTGTGTACGTACCAGCAATAAATAAGTAAATGGACGAATGATCAAGAATCTCAAATACATCTTTTGCTTTTCCATGAGGTAAAGCATGCACAAGTGTGGAAGAAGTGTATAAAAGGACCATCGTCGCTCCAAATATTGTGAAACTAACTACATGAATAGCCGAACCGTATAAAGATGAGAAAACAATGAGTAGAACAAGCGCTGCAATACTTAATAAAGCACCGATTCCATGCGTAACAGCATTTGCAATCTCTTCGCCTTTTGTAAACGTATGTGTTTCTGCCAAACAAATCAACTCCTAACTATATTCATTCATTTTAGCACGTTTTAAAAAGGAAAAAAAGAAGAGTGATGGTCCAATAGAAAAAAGGCATAAGGAAGGGACAACCTAACTCATACCTATCAATAGTATTTACATTTTACTTAACTTTATTTACCTTTTTTAAAAAATTTTCAAATAAGGGTTTTGCATTATAGATTGAAAATCAACCAATTATTTTATGTTAACAAATACCCTCCATCGACTAATAAATCGGAACCGGTTACATACGATGCCTCATCAGATGCAAGGAAAGCTATGACATTTGCGATTTCCTCTGGTTTGCCGAATCGCCTCATCGTTGTTTTCTTTTCAATTACTTGCATAAACCGTTCGTTTTTCATCGAGTCTTCCGTTAATGGTGTTTCAACAAACCCTGGTGACACAGAATTCACTCGAATGCCATAACGGGCATACTCATGGGCAAGTGCTTTTGTTAAGTTAATAACTGCTGCCTTTGCTGAACTGTAGTGTGGGAATAAAGCACCCGGTTTATGTCCGGATAAAGAAGAAACATTAACGATTGCACGATTTGTGGCACCATTTGTTTCTGCTCCATCAACCATTACCTTCCCTAAAAGTTTGGAAACGAGAAACACACTATGTAAATTTAATTCTTGAATTTGTTTCCAAGTTTCATAATCGGTATCTTGAATTTTCGAATGGTACGAGGCGCCAGCATTATTTATTAAAATGGTCACATCACCAAATTGATCCTTCACATAGTTTCCGAGTTTTTCAACGTCTTCTTCTTTTGTTACATCACACGCAAAAGGAAAGGCGACAACTTCTTCTTGATTAATCTCATTGGCTACCTTTTCAAGTTTCGTCAATGTTCTACCGACTAAAATTACCTTTGCCCCTTCTGTTGCTAATCTCTTTGAAGCTGCTTCTCCAATCCCACTTCCAGCACCAGTCACAACTGCAATTGCCCCATCAAATCTTGTCATAAAACCCACCCCTTCTTACTATTTATTATATTTTAATAGAAAGAGAGAACGTTTATACTTGCCCCCTCCTTCTGTGATAAATAAATTATATTCGATATAAGTTAATGATATCTTTTATGGCGGCCGCTGCTGCACCTCTTGGATGGGATGCACCACCTGTCACACAAACAGCTCCCATTTCTACTGTGTTAAAAACAATCCCCTTATTCGTTCCATTAACCGTATATAATGGGTGCGACTGTTCGATTTCGCATGGTTGCACGACCACTTGCACTTGCCCATGTACTCGACGGGCCTCGGCAATTAACTTAATTCGTGCGTTTCTTTTTCGTGCCTCTTCAATCGATCCACTTGTTATCTGCTCGATTCCTTCAATTGAAATATCCTTTATAGAAAGATTTGCACGAAACAAACCATTTGTAAGTAATAAAATTTTACAAGCTGAATCAAAACCTTTTATATCTAAACTTGAGTCCCTTTCCGCGATCCCCTTTTTCTGAGCTAATTGTAAAGCTTCGGAAAATGAAAGGTGGTATTCCTCCATACTCGTTAAAATATAATTCGACGTTCCATTTAAAATTCCTTGGATACTTGTAATTGTACAACCTGCTAAACTGTATTCACCGATATCCATTGTCGGTAATGCTGCTGCCGTTGCCCCACTAAATTTAAGCCGGACCCCTTTTTCCATTGCCGCTTTGTTTATTTCAGAAAACGCATGAACGAGTGCACCTTTCGAAACCGCAACAACATCCATTCTCGCTTTTATTGCTTCACGAATGTATGATAACCCAGGTTCACCATGCTCAATATTTGTTGGGGTACATTCTACTAACACATCACCGCTTATTATCGGTTCAATTAGTTCCATTCCTGTATCAATTGCAAATTGATTTAACGCTTTTGATCCTAAACCATAAGTAAGTAATCGTTCAAGTGGAATTCCTTCTTCTTTATAGAGCATACCTGAGCTACCGATAATTCCTGTTAGCTGTAAACCGAATCCGTACTTTCTTTTTATGTTTTCACCGTGAGTGAAAAGGAATTGACATAATTCTTTCGCAACAACGCCATATCCTGTGATGATCACCTTTTTGTCCATCGTTGTTCCTTTCTATAAACGTATTGACTTTTGTGTTCGTTTATTCTTTTTATATTTTTATTCGGCATGAGTTTATAAAATCCTTTTTTTCATGTATAGAAAAACCTCTTTCTTCTTTTCAAAATCCATTCTTACAAATGGGTATCTTTACAACTATCCTCCATCAACCTTGTACATATCGAACTTACTAAACCACTTTCATAGGAAGATCTCCTATTTCAACGTATTACCGTAAAATTCCGCCATCGTTTAGACAGACTTCAAAAGAGGACATATTGTAATGTATGGAGTGAATTTAGAGAAAACAATTAAGGAGAGGAAACGATTGAACCAGGAAGAATTAACAATATTTTTGCATATTCCAAAAACGGGTGGAACGACATTAAATACAATTTTCCGCAATCAATATGATAGAAGTGAATTTTTTGATCATGAAAGTTATCAAGATGAACTGATGAAACTAGAGGAGTTAACTGATGAAGTGAAGCAAAAATTAGTAGCTGTCAGTGGCCACTACTATTTTGGTATTCATACTCAATTCACTAAGCCATTTAACTATTTTACAATTTTAAGAGAACCAGTGGACCGTGTCATTTCGGCTTATTACTTTTTGAAAAATTTTCCGGGGTATGAACGAGTACAAACGATGACTTTAGAAGAATTTGTATTAAATGAACCCGAAGCACAGAATATGCAAACAATGTTAGTTTCGGGAGACCTTCATTCAAACCCTAGCTTACAGAAAGCAAAAGAGCATTTACGAAATTTTAAAGTTGTTGGGGTAACGGAACAGTTCAATGAAACCCTATTTTTATTACAAAAGGAATACGGCTGGATTCATATTCATTACAGTAGAAAAAATATAACCAAATCACGTCGACAAAAATCTGATATTCCACCACATGTAATCGAGTTAATTAACCATTACAATTCATTAGATATTGAACTATATGAATATAGTAAACAGTTATTAGAAGAAAGACTCGAAGCATTAACAGATGAGGAAAAGGGACAATTAGAAGCTTTTAAAATAGAGCAGGCTCAACTAGACGGCTAACTAGAATTCCCGGATGAATTGCATAGCTACTACTCGCCCATCCGGGAAATCCTTTATTAATCTAGGTATTATCTTACTTTCAGTCTGTCTTTCAATTTACGACTGAAATAATTAGTCGTATGCCTATGTCCCACACATTTAAATGTAGGGGAAGTCATGCCTAATGTAGTTATAAATTTTTATGAATAATTTGTAAAACAGTTTGTAATTCTTGAGCAGGAATTTGCCCTGGTGCGGATGCTTGTTCTCCAGCACCAAATGTACAACTCGAACCAAATACTTCACAACCTATGCGACTAATTAAACCAAGCGGGCCCATCGCTATTGTAATTAACGGTCGATCCGCATATGTTGTTTTCATTGTTTCCGTTGCAGCAAGTAATGTTAACAAATCTTGCGTATTATGGGGCATCACGGCAATTTTTGGAATATGACCACCTAAGTCTTGCATCTTCTTTAATCGTGACACAATTTCATCTTTTGATGGCGTTTCATGAAAATCATGATATGAAATAATAGTATAAATAGAGTTTTTCACAGCAAGTGAAATAAGTTCAGAAACGAGAGTATCCCCAGTAAATAGTTCGATATCAATTACGTCGACTAGCTTTGTTTCAATCACTGTTTCTAGTAGTTTTTTATAATAACGAGTTGGAAGATCTTTCAAGCCGCCTTCCTTCTTCGTTCGAAAAGTAAAAAGAAGCGGAATTTGTTTTTGTTCTTTTCTCATTTGGCATAGTAGATTAATGACAGAATCTAAATGTTCAACTTTCTCGTATGCATCAGCACGCCATTCGATAATATCTGGTTCCAGATTCATAACAGTATTAAATTGTTTTAGCACTTCTTCATTAGTTTCCCCGATGATCGGTATGATTATTTTCGGCTTCCCTTCACCGATGACAATACCGTTAATATTCCATGTCTTCACATCCAACCCCCCAAGCTTTACAATTCGTTAAAATTAGTGTACCACATTGTCGTAAATCTAAGGAGGACTTGTTCGAAATGTTAACTTACTTTTCCTTGTAACGTACCCATATACAGAAACTAGCAATTTACTACATAGAGAAACCTGGTGTCAAAGCCTTAAGGCGAAACCGGAGACTAGAGTTCGCCGAAAAGAAAGAGAGTTTTTCGACTTTGATGTAATGCACCGAAGCCTTCCTAGTAGCTTAAAAAAAGGTGGACGATTCCACCTTTTATGCTTTATCTTCTTTCTTTTCATTCTTCTTTTTACTTCTCCATAACATGTACAATGAGACCGCTAATGCCCCGGTTAAAATTGGTTCTTTCTTCAACTTGTTGTCGCTTGTATAAAATGTGTCTTTGACGATTAAGTTTAAGTTTTGTGGTCGTTCGGCAAGCCGGCGCATGTAATAACCGAACCAGTCATTTCCGAATGGCATATATGTTGTCACATTGTAACCTTCACGTACTAATTCTTGTTGCAATTCTTGACGGAACCCATATAAAAATTGGAAATCAAAAGCATCCTTGGAAATATTGTTCATAGCAACGAATGATTTTAACTCATTTATAATGTAATGATCATGTGTTGCGATGGAAGTAAACACGCCACTTAATAAGCGTTTTTTCGCAAGTTGCAAATAGTTACGATCAATTTCTGCCTTTGACTGGTATGCTACATCTGGATTTTCTTTATATGCGCCTTTTACAATTCGAACACGAACATGTTCTAACTCATCCATCATTTCTTCTGCACAGAATAAATAACTTTGAATAACGGTACCGACATGATTGTACTCTAATAAAAGCGTTTTCAAAATATCGATTGTCGGTTGAAAATGAATATAATCTTCCATATCAATATTAATAAATATTTCGTACCGGGTTGCGGTATCTAAAATTTCCTTCATATTTTCTAAACAAAAATCATAGTCGATATCAAGTCCAAGTTGCGTTAATTTTACGGAAACATGACAATCTAAATGTTCTTCATAAATTTTGTCAAGAAGTCGAATGATTTGTTGCTTCGCGAGTCTTGCTTCTGACTTTTCAAAAACAAATTCTCCTAAATTGTCTACCGTACAATGAATACCTTGGTCATTCATTTGTTTTATCGTTCGAACAACTCCATCAATATCTGTACCAGCAACAAACTTTTCCGCACCGAGACGGACACCCCATTTTTTTGCTGCTTGATTCAACAATTTATTATTGGATAAGCCGATGAAAAAATCTCTCGTTAAATTAGCCATATCTCTTCCCCTTTCCAAAGTCCGTTTCATAATATAGGAAACAATTATTATATTAAAAAAAGGAAATTGCACTTAATTAATGGTTCTTTGTCAAATGTTGGGGTTAAGCTACCGCGCTTTCGCTTGGTGACCTTTTATTGTAGGTATGAAATAAAATTCATACCTACAATAAAAGGGGGATTATTTCTAGCCTAGATGGACCCCTATTCCTTTATACTTGTGTGATAACAATATTCTAGCTCTTGCTCGTTTGAAGTTTCTGAAACCATACGCATTCCGTTTTATTACCTTTGTGTGGTTATTTATTCCTTCCAGAAATCCATTAGAATAGCTATACATAAAACTATTTAAAATTTCTTTTTCCCAGTTTTTAAACGTCCGTATGCTGCGTAGAAATTCCTGCACTCCAGTATCTCTAACTAACTGATAAAACGTGTTTAAGCCTTCTTTGGTTTTACGCATACCTTCTGAACCATTTTCTTTCGCTTGTTTGAACCATTCACAATAAGCCTCTTTTAATTGATACGCCATATCTAGTTCCTTCGACATACCACGGTATCGATCTAGGTACCATCTCTCGTTTTCGGTTAGTTTCGCACTATCTTTGTAAAATACATATCTCATTTTTTTACACTTTTTCCGGTCATAATCATTCCAATCTGACTGAATCCGCCTTCTTACTTTATCAAGTGCCCAATAGATATAGCGACAAAAATGAAAATGGTCGGCTATAATTAGTGGATGATCTAAGGCCTTTCGTACAGCCGATTTAAAGGAATGGCTCATGTCCATAATGACTATTTCTACATTGGCCCCATACTTTCGTAAGTATTGTGATATTGTTTTTCCTTTTCTATTCGGTAATATATCCAAAGGCTCTCTTGTATCTCCGTTTGCGATGATTAACTGATACTTTCCTTCTTTGGTATCCCCTTTATACTCATCTATAGCGATTACTCTCGGGAGTTCCTTAACTTCCCCTACTTCATTTTCGGCAAATGCATCAAATCGTCTTATAACCGTTGAAATCGAAGTACCATATTGTTGAGCTAGTTCCTTAAATGTTTTGGCTTGAACACTTCTCACGTTTACAGCCTGATTCCACTCTTTGGTAAACCGTTTATAACGCTCCACAAAATTGTTTTTCTCAGGAAACCTCTTCTCGCAAGCATCACAACGATATCGTCTCTTGTTATAAAAGATATAGCAGAGGCGTTCAAACCACTTTAAATGCTTGATTTTCTGCATTCGATAATCATGAATTTGTCGTGTTTTGGCACCACATCTAGGACAAGTATGTGTGCGTGCTTCCATTTCAACAAACAACGCTAATCTGTCATCCATTTGTTCCACTTTTAGTATTTTTACGTCTTCTAATCCTGGCATAATTATGTTATTATTCATTTGCACACGACTCCCTTTCTTTAACTTGTTTCTGTCAATTCAAGTATAAAAGGAAATTAGGAGTCGTGTGTCTCTTTTTTTTGAATCTTTTATTAACCCCAACATTTATTATAGAGCCTAATTAATTATATTATAACAACAAATGGTAATTTTTCGCCAATAGTTAATAACAAAAGTAATGAAAATTCTCTTCCTTAATCAAATAGGATAAAACAGGAAAAAGCTGCCATTATGACAGCTTTTTCTTTGACACCAAAGGGGACCCAACCATTCCACATCCTATAATGGTAATGATTTACACCTTTTTTCGGTTACACTCCAACAAGTGATGGGTACTTTAATTCTTACTTCCTATTAAATTGTTTTGCTCAGCACATATTTGGCTGCCTTCTGGAAGATTTCGATAGGATGTTTTTCGTCAGCTCCGTGACAAATATAAATCTTACTAATGAGATTTAATCGTATCCTAAGACTCTTTTAACCTTGGTTCTTTAAAGCTTCTTTAAAGCGAAATCTATTTACTTTTGTTTTCCATGTCTGCAAGGTTATAAATTTTCATCTCACTTTGAGTATTCCTTGATTATTTGATTGCCCGCTTCTCATCCTCATCTCATTCATCGAGTTCAACTTTTTAGAAGGTGACTCACATTTTAAATAAAGAGATGGACATGACTTGCGTTCGAATCAATCAAAGTACTAAAGATCAACAATCCTTTAAATCTTAACAGACTTAAACTGTTTCAATAGATTTTGTTACTTTACTGCTTTTCGAAATCAGAAAGTTTCTGGTGGAACCACCTGCTCTCATCTTTCAATCTTTTGAACCTTGTTTACCTAGTTTGACGGAACTAACTAGGATGGTTGAGTCTCCTCTGATGTCAACTTGTAAGGAAGTTTTCTTTATCTCTTCCTTACATCTACCTGAAATATTCATAGCTACAAATCCCATTTGATAAAATTTGTTAAATTAGTTGAACATAACGGTATTTAATTAAGAACCGTAGCCAATTCATAAAATAACTGAATTTTCAATAGAACAACTCTGGTATTTTGGGCATACTTCCCCCTTGACTGAAAAATTTATTTTTTTCAGTTATGAGAAGTATTCTATTGGTCATTCCAATTGTAGTTTTTGAATTCGATTCAGTACATCCCAAAAGAAATTTTGATACACAAAACTCGATGATAGTTTGAAGTAAAGGGATCTGCCTGATTTCACGACTTTACTTGCCGCTTTAATTAACCGAGTACGTATCGTATCAATTTGCATAGTTTTTTGACCTTCCGGAAAACAAAGAGTTCGTAACCAATTGGTCAAATTATATGCAAGAAGTGTTAACATCATTTTTACTTCGTTCACTAGAAAAGCGTGGCTATTCATATGATCAAAGTAAAAGCCATTTTTTGCTTCTTTGATATAGTTTTCCATCGTCCCTCTTTTTTGATAAGCTCGGACGATATCTTGAGGAAAAGCTAATTCAAAGTTAGTAACAAAAAAGGAATGGGTAAAGAACAGCTCACCTGCAGGACGTACCGATTGAATAATCACCCTTCTTGGTTTTGACCATGATTTTGCTTGGTAAATCGTTTCTTCATAATAGGTTTCCGTCTTGGAAACATCTAAAGGTGCGGAAGAAGGATGGTATTCCTTCGCTAAACTTTGTAGTTGTGAATTCGATTTCAACCGAATAATATACAAAACAGATTCTTCTTCACACAGATCGTATAATCCCGGAACAGCAAACCCACTATCTCCACGAAGAAACAGGGTAGTTTCCGGAAACATTTCGTTATAATGTTTAATGAGAGGCCGAATAAATTCCACCACACCATTTGATGTATAAACATTTCCGGGACGGAGTTGTGCTTTCAAAAAGTCACCAGTCGCACCATCAAAGGCGACTAATGGATGAAAACCCATCGTGCCATAATGAGTATTATATGACGAAGATTCTTGGTCCCCATATGTATCCGAATGAGTCGAATCCAAGTCGATAAATAACTCTTTCGATTGTCGAAAACAATGAATCTTATCAAGCATTTCTTGGTTAGCCAGATTTAATTGTTCAATTGAATCTTTATCAAATCGTGTATAAAAGCGAGACAAACTGGGCTGGGAAGCAAGTGTTGGAGTTTCAATGATTTCCTTAAACACAGGATCATGAGTCAACTGATCAGCCGCATCATCTTCCGCATACCCGGCAATGATTTGATAGACTTTTTGACGTAACAAGTTTTCATTTGAATGAAGATAATATTTCCTTGAATCGTTAAGTCTCAAGTACTTAACTAAAGTCTTTGAAAAACCAATTTTTTCATCGAATTCTCTAAAAAGAAACTCACCTGTATCGGAGGAAAGAGAACCTCCATCATTTGACAATTTAATTTTATGATTGAAATCAAGTGTTTTTTGCGTTAAAGTAACCATATAAAGAGTCCTTTCTGTTTGGTTTTTGTTTTGGTTACTTTAACTTTAACAGAAATGGATTCTTTTTTCATTTTTTTAATGAATTACAATAAAGCCGAAAAGGCTTGGTAATCCATAAGTTATAATAAGTTTCTGAATTTCTGTGAATAATTCAGGATCTATAATATAACATGTTTTTTCGAAAAAGTCTGTGAACAAATTGTTAACGTTTTCATTCATTAGTTTTACACATTAAAAAACAACGGGTACGCCTTAAACGCAATTCACTCTATTTTTGGTCGTACCCATAGTTTGGAAAAGTCTACATAGCCAAAATACTTGAGTTGAATATTCATAATATCTTTTGAAAATGGAATTTCTCGTTTTTCATGATACAACGGAATCATAAGCGATTTCTCAATTAACTTCTGCTCCATTTCGCGATGCAGCTGTTCCCAATGAGGAAAGGGTGTTTTCGTATATTCCTGTAATTTCTCGTTGAGTTCGGTGTCTGCATCCAATATTCTTGCCAATGGAGAATAACCATTTTTTAAAAAATAATAAAAAGAAAAGGATTCGTTCATTTCAAAAACTTCGCCATGAATATATAAATCGATTTCTTCGTGTTTTGTATTTTCATAGATTGATTCAGAAAAAGACAGCCTCTTCACCTTTACCGGTACGTCACTAGCAATCAAAAGTTCTCTTAACCAATTTGTCAAAGGCTCATTCCAATTTCGTTGCATAAGAATAATTGGTCCCGTAAATGTAGGGCGGAGGGCTTCAGGGACTGGATACACTTCCTTATGTAAAGACAAACAACTCGCATCGTTTGGCTCCAGTTTATGACTGATTTGTGCGACTTGATAACGATGTTTTGCAATAAGCCAATGAATATAATCACGAACCTCTTGCCTCCGAATATCAGAGTCCCGACACGCATTCATAATGACGACACCAAAACCAGAATTACTTTCAACAATTACCGTCGACTCAGGTTCTTTCGTAGCGTGCGTTGTGTACACAGTATCATAATCTTTCGGCACTTGAATAAATTCAATTTCATCAAGTAATGGTCTCTCTTGAAAATGTTCTCGGAAGGCTAATAATTTCGTTTTAACTTCCGTATTTTTAGCCAAATAAAACGGGCCTGTTCCAACTAATCCATTTTCTGTTTCTTTATAAATACTAGCTACCATTGTTCCAAGAAGTTGAAGGATGTAACTACAGCCGGTTGGTGTATCAATATCTACAATGAGTGATGTTACTGCAACAATTTTATCAACCGGCTCCCAAAGATTCGCATATTCTGGATGCTGCCTCATTTTTTCTAAACATTTGACAACATCATTGGCCGTTAATAGGGAACCATCATGGAATTTAATATCTTTTTTTAAGTAGAGCCGTACATTTGTTTCGCTAACATCCCAACTATGAGCAAGTTCTGATTTTACATTTCCTTTCTCATCAATCGATACGAGTCGGTTATAAATGGTTGCCACCAAGTTAGCAATAAGAACATGAACAGCATCTAACGGATGAAATGAAGTGAATGGATATTTTCTCGGGATTATTAAACGATCTTTTTCTTGTACGTTTTGTTGAAAACCAAATTTCGACTGAAATCGGTTCATGAGACGTAGTTTTCGTTCCGGAGACCAATCCATCAGAAGATACTTACTACTTTCTTCAATTGGTTCGGTTTCAATCATTTTAATTAATGTTTCTTCATACACTTCTTCCACATTCATGAGCCATTTTAGTTGGGAAACATTTCCTCTTCCTCGGCCTGGAGTAAAAGTGAACCAGCCTTCATTTTCCCAACTTTTTATGTAACGAGCTGTCTGTTTTGTACTTAAGTTTAAAATCTCAGCAATCTCCTGAACACGGATTGGACCTGACTGGACAGATCTCCATAGCGTAAATAAATAACTGTTCAATTCCTCACCTCCTTTAAAAGTAGACAAAAAATCACAATATTGTCTATTTATTTTTTTGTATGTCTATTTTAATATATCAGTATCAAGGGGGCTCAGCAAATGAAATGGAAAGATTATCCACAAAATATTAAAGTGCGGCTCATTACTTCATTTTTTAACAGAACCGTTTCGTCAGCGGTGATGCCGTTTATGGCACTTTTTTTCGCAGAAGAGAAAGGAAAAGTATGGGCCGGTACATTTTTAATAGCAACTGTTTTTGTTAGTTTTATCGTCAACTTAATTGGCGGATATATTTCTGACCGGTTTCCACGTAAACAAGTATTATTACTAACGAGCTCCTTAAGTGCAATTATGTTTTACTCCATGACGGTGAGTTTATTGCCAGAGGATAAATTAATTGGGGTGTTTGCGACAAGTTACATCATCTACATTGCTACGAGTAAAATGGGAAGTCCTGCAATGAATGCAATCATTATTGATTCGACAACAAAAGATAATCGAAAAGCAGTGTATGTGCTAGACTACTGGCTCGTTAATTTATCAATTGCGATGGGTACGGCTTTAGGTGGGATGTTTTATGTACATCATAAGACAGAACTTTTTATAGCACTTTCATTTACATCAACATGTCTCCCAATTGCCTATGCATTATGGCTAAAAGATATACCGATCAAACGATTAAAACAACAAAATAAAAATGTAGTTATTGATGTGATTAGTAACTACAAAGTTGCGGTAAAAGACATTCCTTTTGTAAAAGTTATGCTAGGCTCGATGTTTATTTTTGCAGCTGAATTTTCTTTAAGTAGTTATGTTGGGGTTCGGCTAGCTGATCAATTTAAGCCAATTCATTTCGGGGATTTCTCAATCGATGGCGTCCGGATGCTCAGTCTCCTTAATATTGAAAATACATTATTAGTTGTATTTTTCACTTTTTTTATTAATAAAATTGTCGATCGGTTCAGTAAAAAGAATGGGTTACTTTTCGGTCTTGTTCTATACGGAATCGGTTATGTTGTTGTTACATCAGCAAATATTTGGTACGTGTTACTCTTGTTTAATTTCATTGCAACGATTGGCGAACTTATTTATTCACCAATACGGCAAACAGAACAAGCAAATATGATCCCTGATGATAAACGAGGTTCGTATTCAGCTTTCTCAAACCTTTCGTTTAGTGGCGCTGATTTAATTGCCAGATCAACCATTATTATCGGGGCATTCCTCTCTCCTTCAATGATGTCGGTAGTCATCGGCGTTATCATTGCGCTCGGCATATTATTTATGTACGTAGGTCTGTTCAAACGAGAAATCATTACGAAGGTAGTAACGGTCAGTAGAAAGAATGGGTTATAGGTTATAGTCATCTATGACCCGTTTTTTAGCTAATCGCAAAGCTTCGGCTCATTACTTCGGCTGCATTACATCAATAGAGAAAACTCTTTTTTTTCGGCGGCGAACTCTAGGCTCTTGTTTCGCTTTAAAGCTCAAGCCATGAGTTTTCTTAATTCTAGTATTTGGAAAAGACAAGACTACACCGAGATAGCCTTGCCAATCGTTAACACAAACTATTTTTAATCATAATACCGATAATCGTCTCTACTGCCGCCTCTTGTTTTCCATCGTTAACAACGATTTCATCCGCATAGTCTTTGTACAGTTCAAAGCGTTCTTCATAGAGTGTCAGTAATTTTTTCTTTCCAGCTTTTAAAAGCGGTCTAGAACCTACTTCAATATCGTTCATAATGAAACTTAGTGGGCGATTTAAAAAAACAATAACACTGTCTTTTCTAAGAATCTCCATATTTATTGACTTTTTCACGACCCCACCACCTGTTGCAATGACAAGGTCTCCTCTCCTAGCAACTTCTAGGCAAGCATTTGTTTCTACTTCTCGAAAGTATTCTTCACCTTGTTCAAATAACTGTGGAATTGTTTTTCCTGACATTTCCACGATATAGTCATCTAAATCGATAAACTGTTTGCCGGTTTTTTCAGCAACCATTTTCCCTAATGTCGTTTTCCCACTTCCCGGCATACCGATTATCACTAGTTTGTTTTTCATTCCATCACTCTTTTATCGAAAATTTTTCATCCATATACGTCATCACTTCATTTAACACTTCATCAGGAATTGGAGTGTTTTGCCAAATTTCCTCCGACTTTACCGCTTGACCAACGAGCATTTCTAAACCACCGCACACTTGTTTTCCCGCTTCTTTACCCATCGCTAAAAAGTTCGTCATCCTCGGATTATAAATAATATCAATAAGGATATCAAAATTTCGAATCACTTCAATTCCGACCGGACTCACATCAACATCGGGAAACATACCAACAGACGTCGTATTAATTAGGACGTCTCCTTTCGTCGAATCTAGTTTGTCATACGTCGTAAAATGTACTCGTAAATCCGTGTACAACGTCTCAGGAAAGTTCCGACGTGAAACAATATAGACTCTTTCTACATCGTGATCAAGCAAATATTGAACAACCGCTTTGGCTGCACCCCCATATCCAAGAACAGTACATGTTTTATTCGTAATCTCGATATTGTTTGCCTTCAGAATCGTACCAAAACCGAAATAGTCTGTATTATATCCATATAATTTCCCATCTTTTAAAAGAATTGTATTGATTGCGTTGATACTTCGAGCTTCTTCTGATAGAAAATCTAAGAAAGGGATAATTTCCTGTTTATATGGAATCGTTACATTTACTCCTTTTATTCCTAAAACTTTTATCCCAGCGATAAACTTTGGTAAATCGGTTCTAGCAACTTCAAATTTTTTATATGCGCCACGGACATCAAGTAACGAAAAAATTTTTTCGTGAATTTCTGGAGATACACTATGCCCGAGCTTTTCTCCCAATAAACCATAAAATTCCATGGAAGCCGCCATTCCTTTCTACTCGCTATGTGCTAAATCCTGTCTATAGCAACCGAGTAAGCGAAAATATTTACAACCATCTTCAATTAAACTTAACGCTTTTTTCACTTTTTCACTCCGAATATTTCCTTCAAAGTCAACATAAAGGACGTATTTCCAATTCCCTTCTTCAGTCGGACGAGATTCAATTTTCATCATATTAATATCGTTTTCCGCGAAATGACTTAACAAGCTATAAAGTGTACCTACTTTATGTTCCAGTGAAAAGACGACACTTGTTTTATTACTCTCGGAATTAACTTGTAAATTTTTCGAAATAACAATAAATCGGGTGGAATTTTCACTCTTATTATTAATATTTTCACGGATGAGTTCAAGATTGTAAATGTTTGCTGCCCGGCTACTCGCAATAGCGACTTTACTTTTATCGTTTAACTCACGAACAAGACGTACGCTATCTGCTGTACTATGGAACGGAATCATTCTCCAATGCTTATAATCTCGTAAAAATTCACTAGACTGTTGAAAGCCTTGAGGGTGGGAATACACTTCTTCCACTTTCGTTAAATCTGTTCCCTTATGACCAATCAAATGTTGATTAATCTTTATATATTTTTCACCGACAATGGAAAACTCATATTTCGCTAATAAGTCATATACTTGTGAAATTGCACCGGTTGACGAGTTTTCGATTGGCAAGACTCCATATTCGATTTCTCCGTTTTTAATCGCTAAGAAGACATCCTCGAATTCTTCATAATTACTTGCAACAACATCTTCCCCGAAATAATTAAACATCGCTTCTTCAGAGAACGAACCTTGAACACCGTAACAACCTACTTTTCGTTTATTATGGCCGTTCGTATAATTTTCAATTTCGATATTTTCATCTTCTTCACGATTTTTTCGATACTCGAATTCTTTAGCGAGATTAATTACTTGTGTGTAAAATTTTTTCAATGAGCAAGCATAGTTTTCGTCTTGTAAGTACGAAATATTTTTTTCAATAATTTCATTTTCTCGCTCTTGATTTAACACGGGTAAATCGTGTTTTCTTTTATACGCCCAAATTTGGAAAACGGTATTCATCCGCTTTTCAAATAGCTCTGTTAATTGTTTATCAATCTCGTCAATTTCTTTCCGATATCTATCTAGTTCAGACATTTCACTACCCCTTATTATGTTAAAATGTGAAGCCATTCATTTTCATTTTTGTCGGATTCAATCCTTTTGACCGGCCCGATTTGTAAATAGATGCTTGTTCTACTTAACTAGAAACGTCAATTAATTTGTATACTTTTCACCTATTGATCACGGTTTAAGAAATATATAAAAGATCTAAAATTCCAATAGCCGTAACAGCTTCGATAACAGGCACTGCCCTTGGGACGATACAAGGATCGTGGCGTCCTTTCACAACGAGTTCGGCATTTTTTTCCTCAGCAATATTAATGGTGTTCTGTGTTTTTGCAATGGAAGACGTTGGTTTTACCGCTACTTTAAATAGGACAGGCATCCCGTTTGTAATCCCACCCGTAATTCCGCCATTATTATTCGTATATGTTTTCACTTCATCTCCATCATAATAATAGGCATCATTTGTTTCTGAACCACGAAGTTTCGTCATGTCGAAACCTTTACCAAACTCAATTCCTTTTACAGCAGGAACTGAAAACATTAAATGAGCTAACACCGATTCAACTGAGTTAAAGAACGGATCACCAATCCCTGGAGGAAGACCAATGACTGTACATTCTATCGTTCCCCCCACAGAATCCATCTCTTTTCTCGCTTGTAAAATGACTTCCTCAATTTCTTCTTTTTTCCCTTCCTCTAACAAAGGGACTTCTTGTTTTTTCAACATTGTGAATAAATCTGGTGTTACTTCCACATCTCGAAAACTTAGATCTTCAATATGACGAATGCTTTTCACATGAGCCCCAACGTGTATGCCCTTTTCCGCTAAGATCTGTTTACAAATAGCTCCAGCAAAAACGAGAGGAGCGGTAATTCTTCCGGAAAAATGTCCACCACCCCGATAATCGTGGTAACCACCATATTTTACAAACGCTGGGTAATCTGCATGTCCTGGGCGCATTAAATTTTTAATATCATCATACACTTTCGAACGTTGATCACCATTTTTAATAATTGCTGTTAATGGTGCACCGGTTGTTCGTCCGTTAAAAAATCCGGTAATAATCTCTGGTGTGTCACTTTCTTTACGAGTTGTAGATAGTAAACTCTTCCCTGGTTTTCGCCGATCCATTTCTTCTAATACGTCGTCCATATTTATTTCAACCCCAGGGGGTAGTCCATCAATCGTAATACCGATGGCAGGCCCGTGGGATTCACCAAAAATCGAAAGTTTTATTTTATTCCCCCATATTCCACTCAACGAAATGACCTCCTAGTTGTTTAAAATGTTGCCAAAAATTCGGATACGATTTAGAGACTGCTTCATAGTCTTTAATAATGATAGGTTCATTGCAAACGGTCGAAGCAATCGCAAGCATCATCGCGATTCGATGGTCTTTATGACTCCAAACTTCTACACCACCATTTAACTGTGAGACCCCTTCAATGACGAGACCATCTTCCAGTTCAGTTATGTTTGCGCCAAGTTTATTTAATTCGGTTGTTGTTGCATGAAGTCGGTCGGATTCTTTAATTCGAAGCCTACCCGCGTTAATAATTTCGGTCGTTCCATCACTTAAAGCAGCAGCCAGTGAAATAACTGGGATAATGTCCGGACATTGCGAGCCATCTATCGTTGTTGCAATTAGACGATCATCAGCTTCCCCGACAAATCCTCCATCTTTCTCTCGTAACCCCATTCCCATTCGTTCCAATATTTCAATTGCTTCTTTATCGCCTTGAAGCGAATCTAGATTTAAATCATGCATCACTACTTCATTTTTCAAAGCATTGGCAACTAGGAAAAATGCTGCTTGCGAATAATCAGCTTCAACACGATAATCTCGCGCTTTGTACTTCTGTTTTCCTTTAATAAAAAATTCTTTGTAATCGTTATTCACTACTTCAATTCCGAAGTCTTTCATTGCACTTAATGTTAAGTCGATGTACCCTTTCGATTCTAGTTCTGTTGTAATGACAATTGTAGAATCTCCGTCTAAAAGTGGTAAAGTGAACAAAAGTCCAGTAATAAATTGAGAACTCACATTCCCTTCTACTTCATATAGCCCACTTTGTAACTTTCCATCGACAACGAGATTTAACTCGCCCTCTCTATATTGATACGCCACACCTTGTTGTTCAAAAATTTTATAATATGTATCTAGTGGACGTTCCCCTAACTTCCCTCGACCGATAAATCGATGGGGTCCTGGAAACAAAGTCGATATTGGGATAACAAAACGTAATGTTGAGCCCGATTCATTACAGTCAATCGTGTTTTCACCTTGATTCTCTTTTCCTGCTGTTTCGTGAAAGATTCCAATCACTTCAAGTTCATCTGTTTGCTTTGTAATTTTTGCGCCAAATGATTCCATTGCTTGAATGGTGGCAATCATGTCGTCTGAAAAGTCAATATTCGTAATTTTACTAACACCATTACTTAATGCTGCACAAATTACTGCCCGATGTGCCATACTTTTCGAAGGTGGAACTTTTACAGAACCAGTTAGTTTTTTCGGTAAAACGTTTAAATTACCCATTCTCATCTCCCACTCCCTTTAAGATTTAAAAAAATCGATTGTTGTTTCATAAATATAAGATTGTCCAAGATGTTTTAACAAAATGACGTTTAGTACATTATTTATATTCTTTTTATCTAATTGAATAGTATCTAGTACCGGTGTAATATCTGCGAGTTCCAGTCGGTATGGTAAATGATATTGGGTAACAAGTTCTTTAATTTCCTCAACCATACTACTTGCTGTTAAGCCTTTCTCTTCAGCTCGTTTACAAATCTCAACCATGCCAATCGCAACCGCTTCTCCATGCGTATATTTTTTATATTGATAAAATGTTTCTATCGCGTGCCCTAATGTATGGCCAAAATTCAGCAGCATACGTTCCCCAGTATCACGTTCATCTTTTTCAACAATGTCTTTCTTAATTTCACAGCATCGGTAAATAATTTGTTCAATATTCTCCATTATTTGTGCTTTCGTTTGATAACCCTTTAACTCATTAAAAAGTGCCACATCTTTAATGCAGCCGTACTTAATTACTTCAGCCATTCCATCCCAAAAGAAACGGTCTTCTAACGTATCAAGTACATTCGGATCAATTAAAACTAATTTTGGATGATAGAAACTACCGACCAAATTCTTGCCGCGTGCTAAATCAACAGCTACTTTCCCACCGACACTACTATCCACTTGGGAAAGAAGTGATGTTGGAATTTGCACATAGGGGACACCACGTAAATAGGTTGATGCAGCAAACCCGGCAAGATCACCAATCACACCACCACCAAGCGCAACGATTAAATCACTCCTCGTTAACTTACAATCTAAAAACTGGTTATAGATTTCGGTTAACATTTGAAAGGATTTTGTTTCCTCACCAGGTGGCAACACGATTCGATGTACTTCATATTGACATTGCTTCAAATTTTCCGCAATTTTATTTCCATAATGTTTGTTTACATGTTCGTCCGTTACAATAACTAGTTTCTTTCCATTGTATATATCTCGAATTTTCTCTCCTACTTGGTCGAGTATCCCTTTTTCAATGAGAAGCGAATAACTCCTCTCACCTAAATTAACGACTAATTTTCCCATAGAAGCACCTTCTTCTACTTTTTTTATATAAAAAAATAGAACCCCTACTACTTGAGTTCTGATACTTCATTATACCATTCTTTCAGGAAACGAAGAACTCAAAAATCACTCATATATTATTCGGTTGCAACAGAAAAAGCCAGCGCTAAAATAATAGCCCCAGAAAAAATTTAAATAATCATTCATTTTTGCCGTTTGATTTAATTGCAACCTTTTCCCCATCTTCATCCCCAGCCTTCATAACCGTATAAATATTATAAACATTTTGTTTTTTCATTATAACAAAATACTGGTGAAAGTCAACGGGTTAAGCAACTAAAATGGGATTTAATGAAAAATCCGTTTCATGCACGAGAAACGGATCATTCGTTGTTTATTGCTGTTCCTTTGTCGGCCCCATGACACCTGGAACTGGGAGTCCTGCTTGACGTAATAAGACAGTCATTTGACCTCTATGATGTGTTTGATGATCAATCATTCGACGCAATACCGCTCCTCGTGGTGTTGGGTTTCCAAACAGGTCGATATTTTCTATCATTTTTTCATCCGAGAAGTTTTGTTCGACTGCTTTATTAAATAATTCCGAGACTTTCCGATAGCCATCTACAATCTCACTTGCTGTTTCAGGAACAACATCGCGGTTCCCAGGCGGCTGGACGTTCAATCCAACAAGACTAGCGAAAAATGTGATACTATTTGCTAAATGCCACCCTAACCATCCTAATGTGTTATGTCCTGGTGTAATGGCTTGATTTAATTTTTCATCGGTTACAGCTTCTAATACTTGTAATGTTCCAGCTTGAGAATCCGTCCAATCTGTTAAAAAATCTTTTACCGTGCGATACAAAACTGTCACTCCCCTACTAATTCTATGTATTCTTATCAACCTCATTATATCGAATATCCCTGATCCATTCAAAAATTTACGTTCTACTCTGCCGCTCTTGTAAAGAATATTGTTAACCTTTTTACAAATAGTCCAAATATAACTCCAGGAATAACTGCTCCTATTCCTAACCACACAGGACCCATTAGTATACCAAAAGGTTTAATTTTCGGTGCAGTAATTGCTCCAATCGTAACAAAATAAGCAGAAAAAACGAATGGCAAAAAGGAAAACTGACCCCTTCCTCCCCCGGCATCTTTAAACGCATCCCACATAGCAAAAAAATAAACACATGGATAAAACAATAACCATTGATAATTAGCATGTTGAACGGCTTTTTCAATCTCTCCATGAAAACTATATAAAATAATTTCATTAAAATGGGATTGGACGTTCACAATGAATTCTAATAGTACAAAAAAAATCCCTTTGACGTATTTTTTGTTTAATAATTGTCCAAATCCTGGAAAAGCAACACTCCATAGTAACGCCTCTATCTTTTTCTCCACATTTTTCTATTCCTTTACTAAGTTTTTTCTATCGATAGACATAGGAGGTTGTTCTAGCCAACCATTTCCAATCATTATGTTAAATCCGTCTTCAGAATATTTCAAGACTTCCACAATGAGTCGAGAAAAATCGACGACTAAATCACTTCTTTGACAATTTGCCATCGAAATACCATAATTACTAATGCCTTGATAAATCATTAAGGAAAAATGGTACATCATCAATTTTTCCGAGAAAGGTGCTTCAGTCGAACTCATCACTTCCTGTTCAAACGAAATTGGTGCAGGTAGTGAACTATTTTCTAAATACTCACGAAAGATTTTTATATGCTTCATCGCAATTTCTTTTCCACGGAGGAAAAATTTTCGTACTTTCTCAGATTTTGACACTTGGCTAAAAGCTAGAGCTAAACTTGTTCCTAAATAATTCGTTTCTATATTATAATAAAGTTGGGCAATTTCAATCGAACTCAAGTTATTTCGTTTCCCAAGTCCTTCTAACATAAATGATTGTTTTTTAATAAATTCAACACGATCAGGATATGTAATAACAGGTTGTCTACTTGCGATTCCTTTTTCTAATAATAACTTCGTAGCCTCGTCACTTAACTCAATAGTTGATTGCATACATTTCTTATAGAAAGAACGTATGTCGTCACGGAAAATTTGTTGCATCAAACGACTATAGGCGGCAATTCCACCTTTCGTCGTTTGGTCAATATAGCGTAAATAATAAATGTCAGAAAATAACCGCCCTACATTCAGATTTATATCTTCTTCTGTAAATCCGATTGGTACTTGTACGCCCTCTTTTCGAAAAATCTTTTTCATTTGTTCAACATGTTGTTGTGAGACATCAAGTGCATGTTGCATTAACGTTTTTATCGGCCGATCCTCAATATGTTTTAAAAAGTATTGAAAAATACAGATAGACATCGTATCGCCCATATAGGATTGCCAAAGATACCCTAGTTCAGCAGCAGTTAACTTCACATGACGATTTTCTTTCAACTTTTTCACCCATCCCCTACAGTATTTGTAATACTAATATCTCTATTTGCAGAGGATTTTATGAAAAAATTTTCGTTATATTTTATCAGGTGTAATAAATGTCATATTCATGTCAAAATTTGTAACTGAAAAATAAGGACTTAAAGCTTAAATCTACTTTACTTCAAGTGGAATAGTCCGTATATTAATAGATAAATAGAAAAGAAAGATGGTGTCAGTCATTCCAGTGAATAAAAAATTAATAACATTAATTGGTACAGTTGTTGTCCTGTTAGCAGTATTTTTCATTACTAGTTCGATAAATAAAGACAAGAACACGACGAGTACAATCGGTACAACAGAAGACGTAAAGAAACTAGTAGAACAATACAGTCTTGGAAAAAAAGTGGACGAACAAGCTTCCATCACATCAAATGAATTGATTGTAACCGATAAAAATTCAAATGAAACGATTTTTAAACTACCAGATGATGAGTTCTTTGTTTCCATTGCACCGTTTAAAAAACAAACGCATCCGTGTGAAATTCATAGTTTAACCGGATGTCGTGGTGAATTGGCAAATGAGGAATTTCAAGTTATTGTTAAAGACAAAGACGGTAAGGTTATCGTCAATCAAACAATGAAATCTCATGCCAATGGATTCATTGATTTATGGCTACCACGAAACCAAACGTATAACGTAACCATTACAAACGCTAATCAAGTAGCAATATCCGAAATTACAACATTTGAAAATGACAATACTTGTATTACAACAATGCAATTAAAAGAAGATAAAAAGGCATAAAGCTTTAAGACGTGTCCACCTAATGCAAGGGTGGATTTTTTTCGACGAACGCTAGTCTCTGCTTTCGCCTAAAGGCTCTAGACCTAAGTTTTCTTTATATGCATGTTAACATTTAGGCCAAGCGTTTTTCATACTTTTTCAATCGCTGTTGTAAGTTCTTTTTCAATTGTTCTGTTTCTACGTCTAAATTATTTTCAATTCTAACTTTCGAATCTCGACTCATTTTCCTTGCTTCAAGCCAATGAGGGATAGGTTCTTGATATCGATGGCGAGAAGATGTCACTCTTTTCTTCGCTTGTATTTGTGGTTTTTCCTTCCTCAATCGGTGAACACAGTCTATCGTTTCCACTCCTAATTCTCTCCAGTTTGTTAAGATGGTTACGACATATCGCCAACGCGTGCTGCCATAATGAAGGGCAATTTTCATCGCTTCAATCACCACTTCTTCTGATAAGTCATTACACCAATACGTAATTTGCTTAGCTAAATAACCTTTAGCAAGACCAAATCCATTTTGTTCAAAAAATGCAAACGATTTTTCATATTGATTTGTTTCTCTACAGGACTCTTCTTCTATCGATGTCGTTATCAGATTAACCTGTGCAACAGCTTCTTTTTTATCCAAATCGCTTTCCTCTTCATAACTATCTTCAGTATATGTAATTTTCTTTTCTTCTTCCTCTAGTAATCCTTCAATTGTTTGATCAGGACTAGAAGCCATTTCCTCACTTTCTTTTAACGTAAATAAATCAACTTCTTCATATGTAATCTTTTGTATCATATCAATGACAGGCTCAACAAACATCACATTTGGAATTGTAAGACCTGTTTCTGTCTTAATATGACGAAACTCACGAACAAGAATACCATAGTCAACTAAAAACTGAATCGCATCTTTCACTTGTCTTTTTGTAAAACCAAATTGATCAACAAATGATTGGTAACTTCTTTGTAATTTGTCAGCTTTAAATTTTTTCTTCGCTTTAATAATTTTTCCGTTCTCATTACGAACGAGCGACATTCGATACCAATATACAATTTCAGATAAGATTACAACGGCAACAACATGTGGCTTTTTGTTTGCAAACGTAATATTTTTCATCCATTTTGTCGGAATAATATTCCCTTGAAATTCCATTTCACTTATTTTATCAACAATTTTATTTCCAGTTTTCATTTTCGATTCACCTTTCTATCAATTCCCTTTCACTATAGTTATATACGGAGGAGTAAAAAATGGATAAATCAATTTGAAAAATTTTTTTCAGATTAAGCAGACAATCATAGACTTCTTTGTAGAAATAGATGGAGTAATCTCTTAAGTAATCTTTGTATTAGTACGAGCGTTTAACATTCGATGCTTGCCACTGTAGCGCACCACATCCATCGTCATAACGGAACATATTCTAAAATGAAACTGTCGATATGTGACAAAGATATGGTATAGTAACAATGGATATTGATAGAAAGGAATTATGCATATGAAATGTTACTCAATTGATTTAGACGGAACATTGTTAAATTCGAATCACCAAATTTCAACGGAAAACTTGAATGTATTACAAGACCTGAAAGAACAAGGTCATTGTGTCGTGATCAATTCAGGACGAGCGATTGAAGATATTCTTTTATTTGATGAGTTACAAAAATTAAAGACGCCAATTATTACAATTAACGGAACCGTTTTGTATTCGGAAACGGGTGAAGTTTTATACGAAGCCTCTTTACCGATAGAAACATACCAAACGTTATTTCCAATTTTAAATGAACTTGGATTACAAATTATGGTTTACACGAACCAAGGTGGTTTTCCTTGTCGAAACCCAGATTTACTAAATAAAACTCCAGAAGAAATTGAGGCAATTTTTAAGGACTACAATTATGATCAACTATTCGAAAGAGATAACATTAAAATTTATAAAGTGATGGCTGTTTCTACATTAGATGAGATTGAAAAAATTGACGCTGTGAAAAAAGTAGTGGAAGGGAAAATTGACATCTCAATGGCTTCCTCTCATCCTAATAATATTGAGTTTACATCAACGGAAGCGAATAAAGGAACGGCATTATTGCGCTATCAAAAATTAACAGGGGTAACATTTGATGCTATTTTCGCCTTTGGTGATGGTGGAAATGACGTGGAGCAATTTAATGTGGCAACTCGATCCATTGCGATGGCGAATGCACCTGAACATATTCAAGCTGCTGCAGACGTTGTGACGAAATCAAATGACGAAAATGGATTTGCTTATGCAGTAAGAGAATTATTGAACGTTTAATTGGCTTTTTGACGAAAAAGCAGTCCAAAACTTAGGACTGCTTTTCTAATAGAATTTGTTCATAAATTTTTAAGTTTGCGTAGACGGATTGTAAAACCGGAACTTCAAGATTTTCCTTCTTCGCAATCTCCAATAAATATCCATGTAAATGATCTACTTCAACAGGTAGACCTCTTTCCATATCCCGTTGCATGGACGACTTCATCGTTCGCGCTAAATTTTGCACTTTATTCAACTGAATATCTTCTATATCTTTTGCAAGAGTTGCGCCACCACTTCTCATAATTTCAATGATTTCTTTTGTAAGCCGACTAATTGTAGCCATACCTGTCTCGGTCGATCGAATCGGTCCAATTGAGGCACGCATCATAGTCGTAATACCAGACATCGTTGCGATAAATAAATACTTATGCCACAATTCTTGGTTAATTTCATTACTTAATTGTGAATCCATTTTTGCTTTATTAAAAATCGTAGCAAGTTGACGAATTCTCTCGCTTGAATGGCCAGAACGTTCACCAAAGACGATTTCATGCATTGAACCATTTTGAATGATAGCTCCTTCAGAATCAAGTGTCGATTCAATATAACAGAGACCACCAATGACTCGATCTTTCCCAAATTGACGATCTAAAGCTTCATAATGAGCCATTCCATTTAATAATGGAAGAATCATCGTTTCCTCACCTACATAAGGGCCAATGTCATTCATCGCCTCTTTAAGATGATAGGCCTTCGTTGATAAAATGATGACATCATATGGTTCAACTGTTTCCCCAGTTACAATCGTTTTTACTGGAAGAGTAATATTTCCGTAATTGCTTTTTACAATCAGACCTGTTTCTTGCAATTTTTTTTGTCTATTTTCCCTAACTAGAAAAGTGACATCTGCTCCACCTTCTAACAGTCTTCCCCCAAAATATCCTCCAACTGCGCCTGCACCGACAATTAAAAACTTCATTATACCATTCCCTTCCTTTGCCATTGTAATCCCTTTCATTTTTAACTTGAAGTTAAACCAAAGTTATATAGTCATATTACCATAGAAATGCAGGAAATTCTGAAACAATATCATAGTAAGGCTATAAGTCTCTCTATTTCTTTAAAAACAAAAAGGCCAACCAGATGTACTGATTGACCATTAATATTAATTAATAACACGGCGAACATGACCTTTGAAATGACTACCCCAATAACCGCCATTTAAATTAGCAACTGCAACACCCGTTGAGCTTTGGGAGCCAATAAAGTTACCATTTCCTAAGTAAATACCTACATGTCCATTTTTCTTATACGTATCAAAGAAAACAAGGTCTCCAGGTCGCATTTCACTTGTTGAAATTTTTGTACCTTGAGAACTTAAAGCTGTTGTACTTCTACCTACACCAATTCCAGCTTGTTTAAATGCCCAATGAACAAAACCAGAACAATCAAAACGACCATTGACAGGGTCAGACGCTCCCCATACATAGACAGAATTACCGATAAACTGACGGCCTGCACTCGTTACAACGTTAACAGCACTTCCACCACTTACAGTATAGGATGGAGTTGACACTGGTTTTTTGCTACTTGAGCTATTTGATTCGGCTTTAGTCGATTTAGAAGAATTTGAACTTGCTTGAACAGTAGAATTTGAACTTGCTTGAACAGTAGAATTTGTTGAGCTAGATTCATTTGATGAGCTAGCATAAGATTGAGCGGCAAGTAATGCTTCTTGTGCTGCTCTTTCTTGTCTTTCTTTTTCTTCAAGTAAGTTTTGGCCTTCTTCCGACAAGCGTGCTTTCATCGTTTCAGCTTCTGCTTTCTGTTCTGCAATTTGGTTTTGCATTCCATCGAGTTCTTCTTTCATATTATTCAACTTAGTTAATTCTTTTTGTGCTGTCTGTTCCGTTTCCTCGATTTTCTTTGCATCAGCTTTTTGTTGATCAATTAAATCTTGATCTGCTTTTGTTAATGTTGAAATTGCGCTAACACGGCTTATAAAATCTTCAAAATTTGTAGACCCAAGAATAACTTGTATGTATCCACCTGGACCTCCGCCTGCTTGCATTACACGAAGACGGTTTTTAATTTGTTCTTCACGCTTTTCCATTTGTTTAATAAGCGCTTCTTTTTCTGCCTGTAATTTTTCAATCTTTTCTTTTGTCTCTTTTATATTTTCTTTCGTTTCTTTTAAAATTTGTTGGTTTTCTTTAATTGCTTTTTCAAGTCTTTCAATTTGTTGATTCACTTTTGCTTGCTCTTTTTGGTTCTCGATAATTTTACTTTGAATTGGGTTTGTTACTTGCGCGTATGTAGGTACGCCTGAAAATACACCAACACCTAGAATTATCGAAGCACTAATGGCTGTAAAGGGCTTTTTCAAGAGTATACCACCTTTTTCAGTCGATTTATGTCTTTTATTGTACATGAAATGGGTTTCACTCCATTTACTAGAATATTACATTTGTATTACAAATACTATTTTATAAACTACTATTTTTATTATTGATAGTCCGATAGACCTATATTGTTCTAGCAGGACTATTAATCGGCAATAATAATTAGAATAAATAGAAAAGAGCCTGAGGAATACTACCCAGACTCATATTCTTGGATTATTTAATGGAGTGAAGGTTTTTTAATAATTGATTGCATTACTTTCATCATGCCAATTATTTCTGCTTCACGATAGGAAAGCATAATAAGTAAATCTCCATGCGTTTTAACACTGCCATATGGAACTTTAAATTTCACATTTGATTTCCAAAATAATTCATCAAAGCGATTAATTCGAACTTGTTGCTCTTCTAATTGAGTCAGTAGGTTTTCGAGACTTGGCGGTTCGATTGTCCAATCTTTCACAGTACGGTCAGAACTAAACAGTTCTTTGTACTCCTCAGGTAATGTTGGAGCGTTTATTTGATTGACGAATAAAAATTTCTCATTTACAAATAGTATGTTCCCAATATGCCAACGGATTGTATTTTCAAAGTACTCTGAAGTGCGATCAAGTACATTTTCATCTAATTCGTTTATAAATGTAAGTAACGATGTTCTTGCTAAATTAAACTGTTTTAATTCAGACATAAACCTTCCCCCTTATGTTAATAGAATCACATTTAGTATAGTAAAATTTCCCTCTTATTAAAAGTAATATGGTGTTCGACAAACAAATTTATTTTTTTGACAGTATTTGTTTTATTATAGAAATTAATGTCGACTGTTATTAGACAAAAAGCCCAAGTATCCTTGAGCTTCTTGTTCAACTTATTATAAGGATGTTTTTCGCTAAGGCAACGCGCACCTTAAGCATACAAAGAACAATCTTTGAAATAACACCCCAATATAACAGCTATTAATCGAAAAATTCTTCATACAATGCTTGCACGGCTTTCTTTTCATCCGACTCTTTTACACCAAACATCATACTCACTTCTGATGATCCTTGGTTAATCATAAGGATGTTCACGCCACTCTTTGAAAAAGCAGAGGCCGCACGAGACATTGTTCCTACCATTTGACGCATGCCGACACCAACAATCATAATCATTGCTAAGTCATGTTCAATATGGACCTCATCTGCGTGTAGTTCAGACTTAATTCGCTCGACCACCTCTTGTTCCATCGTTCGATCCAATTGATTTTGACGCAAAATGACAGAAATATCATCTATTCCTGATGGCGTATGTTCATATGATAATTGGAAGTCTTCTAAAATATGTAGCAATTTCCGACCAAATCCAACTTCTCTATTCATCAAGTATTTGTTTACATATATATTGCAAAATCCAGTATCACTCGCAATCCCAACAACTGGTCCGTTTTCGTTTTCCCGATTGTGGACAATTTTTGTGCCTGGATGTGACGGATTATTTGTATTTTTTATATTTACTGATACGCCTGCACGGAAAGCTGGAATTAATGCCTCATCATGAAAAACACCGAACCCACCGTAAGATAATTCACGCATTTCTTTGTAAGTAATTTCACGAATTTCTTTTGGATTATGTACAAAACTCGGATTCACTGAATATACAGCATCAACATCTGTAAAATTTTCATAAACATCTGCACGAACAGCACTTGCTAAAATCGAGCCGGTAATATCTGAACCACCACGAGAAAACGTCACGATCCGACCTTCCTTTGAATAACCGAAGAACCCTGGAAGAATTAAAATGCCTGAACGGTCGCGAAGTTTGCGTAAATTATTATAGCTTTCCGGTAACACTTGTGCACATCCCGGCTCATCCGTTACGAATAACCCCGCTTCTTTTGGGTTAACATAATGAGTTTCAACACCACGAGACTGGAAGTAAGCAGCAATTAATTTGGCATTATTATCTTCCCCACTCGCTTTCACTGCATCCATGAAGCTTTCAGAATTTGAACGGTCCCCGTGTAAAATCTCTTGCAAGTCAGCCGCAATTCGGTCAACAATAACTTCTGTGAGCCCTAATTCTTGGGCAATTTCACTATATCGTTTGACAACGAGCTGATATGCTTCTTTCCCATTGCCATAATTTAAATAATTCTCACCACATGTTATTAATAAATCGGTTACTTTTGTGTCTCCTTTACTTCTTTTTCCAGGTGCAGAGACAACGACAATTTTCCGATTCGGATCATCCGTTACAATTTGAAATACTTTTTTTATTTGCTGTGCTGAAGCAACAGACGTACCGCCAAATTTAACAACTTTCATTTCCGACATCTCCTATTTTTTACTAGAAAAAATTTCTATAAATCTTATTATCTCTTGAATTCACTCTATTTGCAATTATTTTTTAAAATATTTTTTAACGTATTAACGTAAAAAAGATTGTTGTCGAGATTCATTAAGAAATGCGAAAAACGCTAATGGTAATGAAACCTATTAGCGTTTTTCGACTAATGCTTATTCATTCTCAACTGATTCGTTTGAAAATAATTTTACTCGTCTCCAACCACCCCATCGATAAAATAGGAAAATGCGAAAATATTACTAATGACAAAACTAATTCCCATTCCGAGGGCAATTCCATTTTGGCCAGTCCAACTAGAACAAATTGCGGTTAACGGGTAGCGTAAAAGCCAAAACGAAAGAATATTTAATACGAGAACTTGATACATCGCACCAGCAGCACGAACAATTCCATTTAAATTGAACTATTCGTCACTAAAGTAACGAGTGTTCTCGGCTAATTCATAAATTTGTTAATAAGATTGGTCCTGCAAAAATAAACATCTGTTGCATAATGGATCCTTTTGTAAAATCATGTTACAGCAATCACTCCTATTTTAAAAGAAAAGACCTCATCATGTATGTGTCAAGAGTTTCTCGGTCTTGTTTTTACACCAATACTTCAGGCACTCTATTTTTGTACAGCTATTTCAGCTACCGCGCTAACGCTTGCTGGCCTAGAATAATTTGTTCGGTTCTAAAAAACAAGAACCAAACAAATTATTCTAGGGTACTTCTATTACCGAAAACATTTTAATAATTTCCCTGTCGCTGTTGAGTGGGCGACGTACAAGCTTATACTACCGTTTTTTACACCGATAGAAGGTTGTGTAGGCTGGCGTAATACTTGAGACATACGAATGGTTCTTTTCACTTCACGATGCTTTCTTTCACTTCGTCCTTGTGCCTTTAAATATACGTCTCGCAAAGTTCCGTTGATTATCCCTTGTTTTACTTTTACCATGGCCTCCGCACCTTCTTTACTCCAATGCATACCTCTTTTCTTCATCCTGAAAGAAATACGGCGTTGATTCGACTCCATTCCACCTAACCCACGCGCATCTTTTGGATGACTTTTCACTTTATCTCGCCAATCAAAAATCCGATCCCAATTATTCAAAATATAACCTCGAAAATCATTTACTTTTTTTATCTCTTTTTCGTCGGTTAGCATACTTTCAAATGTATCCAAATATAATGAAAAGGCCTTTTTATCATGGTCTGATAAAGCTTGTTGAATAGACCCCTTGAATTTATTCTTTTTCCAGCCTAAAGCTCGGTTTAAGGCTTCACCTATGTGATACGAGTCTAATTGATTTAATACTTGGTGTTTCGACTGTGAAAAAGCCTCTTGGAACTTCTCAGCTGTATATCCTCTGCCCCCGTCACTATTCGTAATTACATGTGTATTTTCTATCGAATATTCATTGGCAGAAAAGGCCTGAAATTCCTTCCAAAACGTGTTTGTTGGCTGGGTTGTCATAATTACCTTTTGGTTTCTCAAAGAGACGCGCTTGCCATTTTTATTCCATCCCTCATAAATAATCCCGTGGCAAACTTCCATCTGTTTTTTTCTTTCTGTCCCCCGAACAAATACACCATCAGCTTCTGCATATAAAAAATCAACTTTCTTTCCTTCTGGCAACGATGCCGATTCTTCAAGTTCATCCACCATTTCTTGGTCAGCCTTTGCTTGGGCCTCTCCAACCTTTTTCACAATATTACCGACTGTTGTATGGCTAACATTTACAGCCGACCATTCTTTTAAAATACGTGCAGATTCACGGTATGTATTTTCACTTGCTAATTCAGCTACCTTTACTTCCACCAGAGGGCTATACCTTTGATGTTTTATGAACCCTAGCCACTCATCTAAGGGATAGTGTGGATTTCCATTAACATCATGCATAAGCGTCCTCTTAAAGCGAACAGATCCGAAAATAAATTGGATTGTCTTCTCATCGTTTCTTTCAACTGTCCAATTTTCCGTTTGCTTATTTTCTTTGATTACTTGATTAATATTAGTAAAAACATCCCCAACTAATGATGCGAATGTTTCATACATCAAGATTTGAAGTTGTTCCTCGAATTCAATTAAATTATTTGTTTCCTTTATTAATCCATAAATTCTTGATATAATTTTATCCATGAGAAGGCCTCTTTCTAAATGTATTAAGCCTGGTAGCTTACATTTATATTAGAGTGCCTTCTCTTTTTTTGCCAGTTAATATTTTCCAAAACGTGGTATTTTAACCCCCGAGTAATATTTTACACATATCCTCATCATTTGAGGTCACAATACGTTTTTGATATTACATTCCTTTACTTTTTAGCGTTCGTAAACACTTCCTTCACAGCTTTTACTACCGTTTTACTTCCACCTTCAACCCCTTCCATCGTCATGGCGATGAGTAAGTCTGGTGATTCTGTATTGTAGGCAACAAACCAACCGTTTTCGACTGCTCTTTCCCCTTGTGTTGTTTTTCCAACTTCTGCTGTACCAGTCTTACCCGAAAGTGGCAACTGATCCATGTTTGCAGAATGGGCAGTACCTGCTTTATCTCTCACAACATCTCGTAAATATTCAGTAATTACTTTCGCATGTTCAGTTGAAACGACACCTTTTTTCCATACTTGTGCTTTCTCATCACTCGTTAAAAGGATTGGTTTGATCATATTTCCGTCATTAATAAAAGTAGTATAACCAGCAGCTAATTGGACAATATTCGTTTGAACTTCCCCTTGGCCATATCCAGAATCCGCTAATAAAATTTCATTCGATATATTACCGTCTCGCGAAATTTGTGAAGATTTTAATGGATAAATAAACGGAATTTCTTCACCAAAACCAAACTTTTTCATTTCTGACGTGAATTTTTTTGCTCCGACATCTAATGCTGTTTGCGCAAAATAAATATTATCAGAAAAGACGAGTGCATCCCGTAAATTGACTGGTTTCCCCGGATCTTTTACCCGCGTAACATAATAGCCACCCCAGGAAGAATCCTTTTGCCATTGTTTCGTTTTAATATCACGACTTAAATCGGTTGTCATTGCACCCGTTTCTAATGCAATACCGGCAGTAAATGGCTTCATTACCGACCCTGGTGTATGAGGGTAGACGAACCGATTTAATAATGGTTCCGAATCTTTCTCATCCAATGCTTTTCGTTCATTCGCTGATAGGAACATATATTCATTTGGATTAAAGGACGGACTGCTTACTAGCGCTAATACCTCCCCCGTTTTCGGATTCATCGCTACTGCTGTTCCCGGCCTTCCATTAAACTGTTTTACTAGTTCTTTTTGAATTTTACTATCAATCGTTAATTGAATTGTTTTTCCATTTTTCAACGGTTTTTCTGCTAACTCCATTTTTGTCCCATCTGGTTTCTCAATATAAATGATTATTCCATTTTCTCCTTTTAACTGATCTTCAAATAACTGCTCTAGCCCTCTTTTACCAATAACATCACCAGGTGAATACCCTTCATTTTTTTCAATATCTTCTGCGGAAACTTCGTCAACATACCCGACTAAATGGGCCGCTGCATCCCCAAGAAGATATTCCCGTGATGATGATTTTTGTACTTGAACTCCTGGAATGCCATCAAGTTGACTAACGACACCACTTTGCGAATTCGGGATTTTCTTTATCGGCACAAAATATTGTGGCTTCACCCAGTCGGCATTTAATGCTTGGTCGATTTTCTCAACGGAAGTACCGACGATTTTTGAAAGCTTATCTTTAATCATGTCGGCTTGGTCACCTAGTTGTTCTGGAACGATTCCCACTTCATATACATCACCATTAATCGCGAGTCCTTCCCCATTCCGATCGAGGATTTGCCCACGTGAAGCTTTTTTCACGTCTAAACTAATCCGGTCTTCTGGCTCCATCCCTGCGAAGATAAAACCAGTGTTCCAATTGACTTGCCAATCTACTTGATCATCTTTGTCAACTTTCACTAGTTTTGCCTTTTGATCAAACTTGATTGGCCCTGCAATCGTATTCATGGATACGGTAAAAGGAATCGTTACTGATTTTGTATTTTTATCCACCTTTTCATCTTTTGGAGGTTTTTTATATGTAATCTTTAAATCTTTTACTTCCAAATCGCTGTATATTTTTTTATATCTTTTCGTAAAGTCTTCTTTACTAATGGCCTCTTTTGCTTTGGAAGAGTGCATAGCATACATTTTATTAAAATTTTGTTTCTCCCAATTCTTAACATATGTGGCAAATACATCGTTAGGCTGGATCTCCTTATTACTACATCCGATTAGACTAATAATGAGAAGAAAACTTAGAAATAAAAATAGACGTTTATATTTCAATGTACTCATCCTCTCTTTTTTCTATTCTATCAGTGGAAAGTTTGACATTCTCTCGTTTTCTATATATCTATTTTACACATTATTGTTTATTTTTCTATATAAAAGTGATAGCACTAAGGAGGTATCTTCATCCTATTTCAATGCAAGCGAAAAGAAAAGGTTTCCACCGAATGTAAGAAAATGGACTAGAAATAAAGAATAGGATTGCCTAACTTTAAACAAAGAGTATCAGTATATACTAATAGCACTGAATTAGTTAATAAAGCTGCCGAAACCGACAGCTTATTGGATATTGATGTTATCTCCTATTTCCACTTTCGTAAATGAATTATTGCCTCTATTTTTCATACCCGGTGCTAACTTCCTTTCTAGCCACCCCATGACGGCATCAGCGAGAATAGCCATTAGTGCAGTTGGGATAGCACCTGCTAAAATAATCGTTGTTCCTTCCGAGGCGTTCGTTCCACGAAGAATAATATCCCCAAGTCCACCTGCACCGATAAATGTTCCAATCGTTGCGACTCCAATTGTAATAACGAGTGCTGTTCGTAGTCCTGCCATGATGACTGATAATGATAATGGTAATTCAACCATTCGTAACACTTGAAACCGTGTCATGCCCATTCCTTTTCCTGATTCAAGCATTGCCGAATCCACATTTCGGATTCCAGTATACGTATTTTTAATAATTGGCAATAAGGAATAAAGAAAAAGAGCGAACACGACTGTATTCGGTCCAAGACCAATAACAAGCATGAGAACCGCAAGCATCGCTAAGGCCGGAATTGTTTGGATTACATTCACGAGAGAAATGATAACTGGACTTAATCGATTATGATGGGCGATAAATATCCCGATTGGAATTCCAACAATGGCACCAAATAATACACCATAGGCAGACATGAGAAATTGTCTAACAAACTGTTCCCATACGTACCACGAATTTTGTGTATAATAAACGAGCAAATCTTGCACAATATTCATTATTCCACCTCCTCAAAATAATTATGTTGTTCTAGAAATTCTTGTGCAACAATGGCTGGTTCTCGCATTCTCCCATCTGCTTCATAATTTAGTCTTTGCATTGTTTCTGTATCAATTTTCCCAACTAATTTTTCTAGTATTTTATCTAATTCAGGGTGTTTTCTTAAAATATCATTACTTGCAACAGCTGACGCATCATACGGTGGGAAAAACTTCTTATCGTCTTCTAATATTTTTAAATCAAAAGCCGCAATTCGTCCGTCACTTGAATAGGCTAAAACGACATCCATTTCATCGTGATCTAATGCTTGATAGACTAAACCAATTTGCATCGGATAAATTTGTGGAAATTGGAATCCATATGTCTCAACAAATCCTTGATAGCCATCTCCTTCCCGATGTATCCATGAATTATCTACACCAAATCGTAAATCACCCGACAATGATGCTAAATCAGAAACTTTTTCGATTCCTTTTTCCTCTGCAAGCTCCTTTGTTACAGTAAATGCATACGTATTATCAAAGCCATAAGAGTCGTACCATTTCTGATCCCATCGTTTTTCAAATTCCTTTTGAACAACGTTAAGTGCCGCATCAGGGTCTTTTACCGGATCCATTTCAAGTGCACCGGCAAGATCTGTCCCTGTATAACGGGCAGCTGAAATATCCACTTGATTATCGAGCATTGCTTGGTGTGCAACAATCGAAGAACCTAAATTACTTACCATCGTTACCTCTAAATCCGTCTCATGTTCAATTAGTTGTTTAATCATTTGCCCTAATATTTGCGTCTCTGTCGTTAAAACCGTTCCGATTCGAACTGTATTTTTCGGTGCACCACTTAAACCAGGAAGTGAACATGCACTTAAAAATAGAGTAAGAGACAGGACTAGTATAGCTGTCAATCTATTTATATTTTTCAACACTTGTTCCACCTTCCTATACTTGGGCTGTTGTTTTTCGTATTCCTTTCGGTGTTACCCAATTCTCTACTTTTCCTAAAAAAAGATCTGTCAGTAATGCAAGTATTGTCACTGGAATCGCACCGGCAAGAATAAATTCAGGCTTATATAAATTCATCCCACTAAAAATATAATCACCTAATCCACCAGCTCCAATATAAGAGGCGAGTGTTGCCCAACCAATAAGGAAAACAGCGGCTAAACGAATTCCAGACATAATGACCGGGATAGCTAAAGGTAATTCGACAAGGCGAATTCGTTCCCATTCATTCATCCCCATACCAACCCCTGCTTCGATTAAATCTTTTTTCACATCACGTAAACCAATGTATGTATTTCGCAAAATCGGCATAAGTGAATAAAAGAAAAGTGCAACAATAGCAGGTATTATTCCTACACCTAGTAATGGAATAAACAAGGCTAAAATGGCAAAGCTCGGTATTGTTTGCAATACGTTTAACAAACCTAAAATAAAGTTTGCAATTTTTGGTAAACGAGTTAATAAGATACCTAGTGGGATGGCAACTAAAACTCCCGCTACAATAGCAATGAGCGAGATATAAATATGTTCCCACGATTTCAATAGTAGATCCGCTCCATTTTCATTCATAAATGAAATAAAACTATCCAATTTTCCCCCTCCAATGTTATTGCGCAATTCCTTCTGTATCATTTCCCCAAATCGAATCGTAAACAACATCGACCAGATTCGTACGTGTGACAATACCGACTAATCGTCCATCATGGTCGACAACAGGAACATATTTTAGTCCACGTTTTAAAATCGTTTGAATCGTATCTCGCACAAATGTCCCCGTTTCGACTTTTAATATATCCTTCTCAACGACTTCAGCTACGCGACTCGCTTGCGAACGCTTTTGATCAATCATTTCAAAATCAATATAGCCTTCTAATTTATTATTTCGGTTAACAACAAGAAGTGAGTCTACTCGTTTTTGTTTCATTAGACGAATCGCCTCAGATAAAAATACATTTGGTGTAACGGTTACTGGCGCAGGGTTCATTATTTGATCAACCGTTTGTATATGCGGTTGAACTTGAGAAAGTCTTTCCCGTCCGATAAATTCTTCAACAAATTCATTTGCTGGATTTCGTAAAATCTCATCTGGAGTTGCAAACTGTACGATTTCCCCATCTTTCATTATTACAATACGGTCCGCCAATTTTATCGCTTCATCCATATCGTGGGTGACAAATACAATTGTTTTATTCAATTTTTGTTGTAGTTTTTTCAATTCTGTTTGTAATGAATCCCGTGTAATTGGATCAAGCGCACCGAAAGGTTCATCCATTAAAATGAGCGGCTGATCTGCAGCAAGCGCCCGGAGTACACCAATTCGTTGTTGCTGACCACCACTTAATTCACTTGGATAACGATGAAGATAATCGGAAGTCATATTCACTAGAGATAATAATTCGCTCGCACGTTTTTTCTGTTTTTCCAGAGGCCATCTTAGGAGACGTGGAACAAGAGAAATATTTTGTTCAATTGTCATATGGGGAAATAAACCAATTTGTTGGATAACATAGCCAATCTTTCTTCTTAATTCAACTGGATCCATTTCCATAATGTTTTTTTCCTTTAAATAAATTGCTCCTTCTGTCGGTTCAATGAGCCGATTAATCATTTTCATTGTTGTCGTTTTTCCACAACCACTCGGTCCAATGAAACAAATAAACTCTCCTTCATTCATTTGCAAATTCAAATTGTTTACAGCTCGTTTCTGTCCTTTATAAATTTTTGACACATGTTCAAATTTCAGCAAAATTTTGCACCTCCAAAATATTTCCTTAACGGATAATTCTATTGTATAATAAACTTTGTAAAATTAAAAGTTTATAAATTTTATATATTGTATAGTTTATACAAATTGTTTTTATTGCCTTTTTAAAGTATTAATGCTTCTTTTCGATAGGTGCAACAAAGTTCATTTGGTTTTTTTATTAAATATGGTAAATTATTAAAAGTGCATCGTGATATTACAAATAGAGTTGGGGTGAACATGTTGATTGAGGCGGTTCAGCAAAAAATAACACATATTGAGGAAAGGATTATTGAAAATATCGCTGAAAATATGCGGATATTTGGTATACCTGCAACAGTTGGACGAGTTCTTGGTACGATTTATATGAACGGTTCACCAATGACGCTTGATACGCTATCAGAGGCAACCGGATTGAGCAAAACACGTATGAGCCAAGTCGTCCGCGAAATGGTTGAACATAATATTGCTTACAAAGTGTTTGAAAAAGGGGTAAGGAAAGACCTTTATAATGTTGAACACGATTATTACCAAACTTTTATTTCTTTAATCACCTCTAATTGGCAAATGATGATAAAGAAAAATCGCCGAACAGGGAAACTATTTCAAGAAGAACTTCTTTCAATATTGGAACATGAAGAATTAGATGAAACAACTGAACATAAAGTGAATCAATTATTAGAGGAGACAAAAAAATGGCTTGACTATTACGATTGGCTCCACCGGTTCACTGATTTACTTGATAGTGGAGAAATATTCCAATACGTCCCGAAATCAAATAAAAAGAGCCTATAATTTTAGGCTCTTTTTATTTATCGATTGTAGTTACTGACTTATTTTAACAATAAGATAATTATTTCGTACAAAAATCAAGAGACTGTCTGAAAAGCGGATATCCTAAAAATGTGATAATGAAAAATATCGATATATCATGGTTTTGAAACATGAATATGGGCATCCGGAAATCAAAAATACGACTCTCTGGACAACCCCTTGATTTAAATTCTATTTATTCAGCATCACTATTTAATTGATCAAGCAACTGAATCGTATTGACTAAATGGTTATTGAAAATTTGTTTCGCTACACGAAGTAAGTCAACGATTAAAGGATCACGTAATGAATAAATAACCCGATTCCCATCTTTCACCCCAACGACAATATTTTTACTCCGAAGAATCATTAATTGCTGGGATACCGCTGACCCTTCACTACCGATTGCACTTTGGATTTCATTTACACTTTTTTCTCCATCTACTAAAACTTCGAGTATTTTAATTCGAAGTGGGTGTGCCAATGCTTTAAAAAAATCTGATTTAAATGTCTGCATATCTTGGTCCAAATGGCTCCTCTCCTTCATCGAAAATATCACATCCGTATTCTTATATACAATCCTTTTTCATCTCTTTGTTTCGTTGTTCTTTTAACATATTACGAATTGTACAATCATTCTCATCATAAAACAATGGATTTTTTAATATTGCGTCACTGTGGAGTGTGTATGTTCTCGTTCGATTTTACTTTCTTTTGATAACGCATGACATTCATTAAAGGCAAATCGTTTACATCCAGCACATATATCCCGATCAAGTTTTGTAAGTGCATAGTCAATGGCATCTCCCGTATGTGCAAAAAAATTCTCCTCGCCAATTTGATCATATAAACCCATTTTCTGTAAAACTTGTTTCGGTTGCTCTTTTATTCCCGAAATGATGACCGTTCCATTTTTGGAAAAGTGGTTAACAATACTCGAAAAATTTGAAGCCCCTGTCGTATCCATAAACGGAACTTTCCCCATACGGAGAAGTAGTACTTTCGGTTTATAGTTAATTGTATTCATAATCGATTGTTCAAAACTTTGAGCTGCCCCGAAAAAAAGTGGTCCTTCAATATTATAAATACTTATTTGTGGACAAGTACGAGGATTCGGTTCTATTAAACTTTCAATCTTATTATTTTTATGTTCTAAGTTCGGTAAAGCTTTCTTGATTACCATTATATCACTCATTCGTTTAATAAAAATGATAACTGCTAATACAAGACCTGCTTGAACGGCAACCGTTAAATTAATGAAAACAGTTAATAAAAATGTTGTTAGTAATACAAAGGAGTCCCCTGTTTTCGTTTTTAACAGATGAATAAAAACATGACGTTCACTCATATTCCAAGCTACTACCATTAAAATCGGTGCCATACTTGCTAACGGTATTTTCGATGCAAATGGTGCAAATAGAAGCAAAACGATAAGAACAACTACTCCATGAATGATACCAGATAAAGGTGATACCGCTCCACTTTTAATATTCGTTGCTGTACGGGCAATTGCCCCTGTCGCTGGAATACCACCAAATAAAGGTGTAACAATATTCGCAATTCCTTGACCAACTAACTCCCGATTACTGTTATGTTTCTTATTCGTCATTCCATCCGCAACAACAGCTGATAATAGCGATTCAATTGCTCCTAAAATGGCAATAACAAACGCCGGTTTCATAAGCAGTTGGATTTTTTCAAACGTCACTTCTGGAAAATGGAAACTCGGCAATTGACTTGGAATTCCTCCGTAAGTTGAGCCAATTGTCGCCACCTTACTTGGGAAAAAGAATGAAGCAACAAGTGTCGAAACAACGAGACCAATTAACGGACCTGGCACTTTTGGAAACAGCTTTGGCGTTAACATAATCATGAGGAAACAAATGAAAGCTGTCAATATACTAAATAAATTAATTGAGCAGATATGCAGCCAAATTTCTTTTACATTATCAATAAAGTATTCTTGATTCTTCACTCCTGAAAGCCCAAGAAAATTAGGAATTTGTCCAACAAAAATGATTACGGCTATCCCAGTTGTAAACCCGATTGTTACCGGTCGAGGAATATACTTTATAAGTGAACCAAGTTTAAAAATCCCCATTAATAATAAAATAATCCCTGCCATAAATCCAGCTATGAGTAAGTTTTCAAACCCATACGTAATAACAACTCCGAATAAAATTGGAATAAACGCCCCAGTTGGCCCACCAATTTGGAATCGTGAACCTCCGAAAAGTGATATTAAAATCCCTGCAATGATAGTCGTATAAATCCCATGTTCAGGTTTTACCCCTGAAGCAATGGCAAACGCCATCCCGAGAGGAATTGCGATAACACCGACGATTAATCCCGATATGAAATCTTTTTGAAAATCTTGTAGCGAGTAACTTTCAAATCGCTCGCTGAAAAGCAACTTGTTAAACAACTCCATCATCCTCTTATATTTATATATTTAAATATTTGAATATACATATCCCATCATATCATATGTTGATAAATTGTCAAAAAATAAAATTAATAGGATGATTGATTTATATATGTATTCGATTGAAACAAAAAGACTTCTAGACTTCTAGAATATAAGCAACATTCATTGAGACCAAATGAAAAAAGCTTAGAGATTAACTCTCTAAGCAATGTTCTTCCATGATCGATTTAAGTTTATACGTGAGTGGTTTGGCAACACACGAACCACAATAAGAACCTCGAATTTCCTCATCGATTTTAGCCGTATCAAAAATTCAACAGAAAACGCTAATCTTAATGTGCCATCATTCTTTCCAATTCTTCCCGAGCATTTTCAAACAATGGTAATTGCTCAACAACGAGAAGGTTAATATTCAACTTTTTCGCGACTGGTTTAATGAAATTCTCGGTTTCTTCTGTTATCCAAAGCTCCCGTGGAATTCCATTTAATTGTTTTACTAATTCAACGACCGACTGTTGGAGTATACTAGCTAAGTCCTCTGTAGGATCCCCTGTCAAATAATGATACACAATTATTTGTTTTCTTCTATCAAGGCCAAGAATCAGTTTAGGATAAAATGGCCGATCACTTGGTTGAATTTGCGTTGGAAAAAAGATATATTCACAACCGAACTCAACCGGAGCATTAAATTTCTTATATTGATGTTTTAATTGTTGTAGTTCTAACTCATTTACAAGTAGTGAACTTTCTTCAAGTGTTTCCGTTTTTGTTTCCTCATCTATGGAAGCTGAAAAGTAGTTAACAGTACCGGGTTCAAGCAAAGTAGAATCTTCATAAGCTGAAGTAACAATCGGTATTAATTGCCGAAGTACGACTGATAGTAAACGAGCCTCTTCCTCATCTAATAGCCACGGAAAATAACCTGGTTTAAAACTTCGAAACTGAATCCATTGCTTTTTTCCACGATACGTACGGCCATATTGTTTTAAAAGATCAACATCAAATTCTTCAAGCTCATTACGGTCAGTAAAATATAACGAAATTCCTCGTAATCGTAAAAAGTCGTGTTTATCTTTTATTTGTTCATTAAAAAGATTCATCAAATAGTGATAACCTTCTTGTCCAATAAATATAGACAGTCCATATTCAATATCGGCCCCACCTAATACAGAACAATACATATTTTCCCTTGTGACCGGGTCTTGAATCACAACAATTTGATCATCATCAATCCATTTCCATGGTGCTAAATTTTTATATTCCTCTGCTAAATCGATAAGCTCTTCCCACGTTGAACCGTTGTGAGTGTCCTCTCGGATATGAAAAACATCGTCTTCATCAAACATACTTTGGACACTTCGACCAGTAAACTCTTCTTCTAGTTCTTCATTAATATCAGCCATGACCTGTTTTGAATCCACTTCATCCGTAATAATCCCTGTCTGCAAATATATATAACGACTATTCTCTTCTGGTACATCACGCATGACTTTTGTACAACGCGGGTAATAAACACCTTCTTTCTCTTCGCTAATTTTTTCTAACAAAACTTCATGCTCCCAGTCATCACCAAAATCATATGTATAAAAGATGCGATCTTTTTCTTTTATTAGTATGTCTTTTAATTGAAGATCTCGTTCATTATATTTATGAGGGGTAAAAGCTTCTTCTTCCTCTAACTCAGGACCAATAGAATAATAGTCATCCATTAAGACAGAATTACTTTTTCTAATACTAAATGCATGCAAATGACTATTATACCAATGGAATGCAATTTGAATGACTTTATGTAAATCATAAAAAGACGCTGTGTCTCGTATCTCAATCCGACGCCAAACTGGTGGTTTACTTTCTTTTAACATAACTTTCAGTTGATAGATCATCACTTCAACACCTTTATTAAATTTTACCAATTATAATTTTGTCTACATTATAGCATAAATTCTTAAAATTCATACCTATAAAAATAGAAAAAGACCGCTGTGTAAATACACAAACGGTCTCCATATAATAGATATTAGTTTAAGCTTTGATCAAGGAAATTACTCAACTAGGAACTGACCCATCATCCCAGCATCTTCGTGTTCAAGGATGTGACAATGATACATAAACGTTCCCTTGTTTTCAAACTTCGCGATAACCGTAACATTTTCACCTTGCTGGACAATAAACGTATCTTTCCAACCCGCTTCATTTGCCTTTGGTCGTTTTCCTTTTCGTTCAATAATTTGGAACTGAACGCCATGGGCATGGAAAGGATGCTGCATATTTGTATAGTTGTTTATCTTCCAAACTTCAATGCTGCCATAGTTAATTTTCTCATCAATTCGGTCCATATCCATTTGTTTTCCATTAATACTAACACCCGAACCCATTCCTTGAAAAATAAATTCCCTTGTTTTCACAGCCTCTTTCGGATTCAGTTTATCAATAGTAGTTAACTTCCTTGGTACTGAGTAAACTTCCTTTTGTGTACCGTTCACGACAAAGTTAAGAAACGCGATATCATTATTTAATAGACGAACAGTATCTCCACTTTTCATCGTCGAAAAATCAACTAGAATTTCTGCCCGTTCACCAGGACTAAGTTCTAATTTTGTTATTTTAACCGGTTTTTCAAGGAAGCCTCCATCACTTGCAATTTGGTAAAATGGTTGGTTATTTTCAACATGAAGTTGATAAACACTAGCATTTGATCCGTTTAACACACGTAATCTTACTAGCCCTTTTGGAACTTCCGTAGATGGATTTACCGCTCCGTTAACAAGAATCGTATCACCTAACATCCCTTTCATCGTGTCACGCATTTTCATTGTATAGTCAAACTGTCCATTTTTATCGAAGCGACGATCTTGTATAATAAGAGGAATGTCATCAAACCCGTAATCACTTGGGAGATGTAATGATTCTGAAACTTCATCTTCTATCATAAAAAGACCCGCCAATCCACGATACACTTGTTCGCCAGTTTTATGCGAATAATGGGGGTGAAACCATAATGTCGCAGCCGGTTGATTGACTGTAAACTGCGGGTTCCACGTATCCCCTGGCTCAATAACATTATGCGGGCCACCATCAGCCTCTCCATCGACTTTTAAACCATGCCAATGAAGTGTTGTCGGTTCAGATAAGTTGTTTTTTACTTTCACCGACACTTCCACGCCACGATGAACCCGAATCGCTGGACCTAAGTAATTCCCATTATAACCAAATGTCTCCGTCTTTCTCCCATCAATAAATTCCGTCATTCCTTTTTGAGCTGTAATCGTAAATGCAGCTTTTGATGGGTCTGGATCTTCATCTTCCAAAATTTCTGGTATTGGTAAAGATTGCTTTCCCATTGCATAGGATTCATTATTCGTCTTTATCGTTGATGAACCAAGATAGCCGATATGAAAAAGTATATATATAACAATGCCAATTATTGCTAAGACGCCTATAGTAATTAGTAACCAATGTTTCTTTTTCAAAACAATGCCTCCTGATAAGAAAGTTAACGATGTTCGTTATAGTGAAAAACTATATTTATATATCATTCTACCATATTATTATTTCGTTAATAAAATCACATTTGACAAAGTATTGAAACGTCTATGTTCAGTAGATAAAAAAGTGAATGGTTCTCTCAAAGATAAAGAGCCATCCCTAATTATTTAGGAAAGACTCAAGTTTTATATATTATCATGTTTTCATAAACTCTATCGTTACTCTCTATGTCAGATGTTTTTTGCTTGCACTATGAAAAATGCTTTTTTACTACACGAGCAATACCCCAAAAGATAGCACCTACGACAAGAGACATATACCATGGGAAAAAGAATTTCGGTCCAAGATCTGGCAGAAAACGAGCTGCTAAAATGACAAGTGCCATCCCTGTACCCGCTGCTAATCCGACTTTCATACTATCTTTCCACTTTCCTTTTTTTCCGTTTTCAAATTGAAATAAGGAAGCTTTTATCGTATGAAAAATTACTGAAATGACAATGGCGATAAATAATAAAATGACGAAGCCAATCAATAGTATTGTGACAGGAAAAACATGTTCATTTACTTCAACAAAAGGAATTAAAATACCAAGTATGACTCCCCGAATGACAAGAGAAATACCTAGTATGTTAATTATAATTTGTGCGTAAAAAGGGACAGTATTTCTCATATCTTCTCGTGATAATTGATTAATAATTTCATCGGCAAAACCTTTTGGGTCATCACCAAAAATTTCTCGAGCACTCTTTCCCTCATTTTGACCATCAATCAAGTGGTCCAACAACTCCATTAGCACTTCCTCTGACTGCTGTTCGGAAAGTTGAAATTGAAGTCGTATATACACCATTAAATCAGAATAATATTGTTCATTTTCTTTTGTTAACAGCGTTCTTTTCTCATTATTTTGTTCAATTAAGTTTTTCACACTTGACATCTTTTTCCCTCCGATTGAATAATGTTTGGACAGGTGTAGCAATTTTCTCCCACTCTTCTGCAATTACATTCAGCGCTTCCTCCCCAACTTGTGTCAAAAAATAATATTTCCGATTTGGTCCAGACTCTGATGGTCGCATCTCCCCACGAATATAGCCATTTTTTTGAAGCCGCAATAATACTGGATAAATCGTCCCTTCACTCACATCTAATAGCCCAGCATCCTGAAGTTTCTTTGACAATTCATATCCATACACAGGTTCTTTTTCAATAACAGCTAAAATACATCCATCTAAAACTCCTTTTAATAACTGACTTTTTAAAGACATAAGCCCCTCCTTCTAGCAGCACTATATGGTTAAACAAGATAGCAAAGGGTAAAAAACCGATACAAATTCCTTGTAAGTATTCGGCAATGCAAGATACTAGAATAAAGTTATGAATACCGGTTTATATCTGTTTCCCATCCTTTTTTGAGACTAAGCCAAGGTATTCAAACACGAAAACAAAAATGTGTTTTATTGACTATCTTGTTTTACAAAATACCCTTTAAATTAGTTTATTGTATTTATTCAAACATGTCAATACGCTAAACAACTATAATTCACCTTCAACCGGTTAAAAATTTCTACCCTGAAATATTCATAGCTACAAATCCCATTTGATAAAATTTGTTAAATTAGTTGAACATAACGGTATTTAATTAAGAACCGTAGCCAATTCATAAAATAACTGAATTTTCAATAGAACAACTCTGGTATTTTGGGCATACTTCCCCCTTGACTGAAAAATTTATTTTTTTCAGTTATGAGAAGTATTCTATTGGTCATTCCAATTGTAGTTTTTGAATTCGATTCAGTACATCCCAAAAGAAATTTTGATACACAAAACTCGATGATAGTTTGAAGTAAAGGGATCTGCCTGATTTCACGACTTTACTTGCCGCTTTAATTAACCGAGTACGTATCGTATCAATTTGCATAGTTTTTTGACCTTCCGGAAAACAAAGAGTTCGTAACCAATTGGTCAAATTATATGCAAGAAGTGTTAACATCATTTTTACTTCGTTCACTAGAAAAGCGTGGCTATTCATATGATCAAAGTAAAAGCCATTTTTTGCTTCTTTGATATAGTTTTCCATCGTCCCTCTTTTTTGATAAGCTCGGACGATATCTTGAGGAAAAGCTAATTCAAAGTTAGTAACAAAAAAGGAATGGGTAAAGAACAGCTCACCTGCAGGACGTACCGATTGAATAATCACCCTTCTTGGTTTTGACCATGATTTTGCTTGGTAAATCGTTTCTTCATAATAGGTTTCCGTCTTGGAAACATCTAAAGGTGCGGAAGAAGGATGGTATTCCTTCGCTAAACTTTGTAGTTGTGAATTCGATTTCAACCGAATAATATACAAAACAGATTCTTCTTCACACAGATCGTATAATCCCGGAACAGCAAACCCACTATCTCCACGAAGAAACAGGGTAGTTTCCGGAAACATTTCGTTATAATGTTTAATGAGAGGCCGAATAAATTCCACCACACCATTTGATGTATAAACATTTCCGGGACGGAGTTGTGCTTTCAAAAAGTCACCAGTCGCACCATCAAAGGCGACTAATGGATGAAAACCCATCGTGCCATAATGAGTATTATATGACGAAGATTCTTGGTCCCCATATGTATCCGAATGAGTCGAATCCAAGTCGATAAATAACTCTTTCGATTGTCGAAAACAATGAATCTTATCAAGCATTTCTTGGTTAGCCAGATTTAATTGTTCAATTGAATCTTTATCAAATCGTGTATAAAAGCGAGACAAACTGGGCTGGGAAGCAAGTGTTGGAGTTTCAATGATTTCCTTAAACACAGGATCATGAGTCAACTGATCAGCCGCATCATCTTCCGCATACCCGGCAATGATTTGATAGACTTTTTGACGTAACAAGTTTTCATTTGAATGAAGATAATATTTCCTTGAATCGTTAAGTCTCAAGTACTTAACTAAAGTCTTTGAAAAACCAATTTTTTCATCGAATTCTCTAAAAAGAAACTCACCTGTATCGGAGGAAAGAGAACCTCCATCATTTGACAATTTAATTTTATGATTGAAATCAAGTGTTTTTTGCGTTAAAGTAACCATATAAAGAGTCCTTTCTGTTTGGTTTTTGTTTTGGTTACTTTAACTTTAACAGAAATGGATTCTTTTTTCATTTTTTTAATGAATTACAATAAAGCCGAAAAGGCTTGGTAATCCATAAGTTATAATAAGTTTCTGAATTTCTGTGAATAATTCAGGTCTACTTATATTTTTTCATACATATTTGGCAATCGTTATAGATAAATAAGTTAAAAAATTTTTTCAAAACAGATCCGGTACACATAATTTCATCCCTTTTTGGCATATTAAAAAAGGTGCATATTTTCTACACCGACTAACTATGATGTGGAGGGATTCGCTTGAACATTCGTGAAGGCTTAATTCCAACCGTACTCGGTTCTGCTGTAACAGCGACTGTTTATGCTCTGAAACAAAGAACCGGAACGAATAAAACAGTGGCCAATACTGTTTTTGGTTTCGGTTTAGCACATATTGTTTTAGGAGCAATTGATCTCGTGCAACATCGTAGTTAGGATAACAAGGCGAGTATCCATCGTGCTCGCCTTTATTTTTATAAATAAGCTCGCTACAAATAAAAATTTTACAAACGAAGAAGGATTTTATTCATTCGTGTTGAAATTAAACATTAGCATTATCTTCTTTTTACACTTTTCCCCTACTACTTATCACTTCGTCCCCTGCACTATGAAAAACATTCTATGAAAACTTTCATTTTTATCCTAGCAATTGTCTACTTTTTTCTCTGAAAATTTTCCCAGATGTAAGTGGAATTGTCGCTTTTGAAATGAATAAATTTGTAATGGAGGTTTTTATCAATCTAATGAAGAAACTAGTTTTTTGTGATTGTGGTAGTAAGAAACCACTTGATGTATGTTGTGCACCTCAAGTGAGAGTAAGAGAAATTCCCTTACTTCATCCAAAAGAACATAAAGACTTTTTAAGAAAACTTTATATAAGCTCCCAGTTTCAATTACGATATCGTGGATTATTAGAATTTTATGGAGATGATTTAATACAGTATAAACTGGAAAAGCCAAAGTGCAAAAAGCGAAATGAGTTCCTTTACATCTTTGGGAATTATTTAACATACTTTTTAGAAGATGTGAAACTTGCATCGTGGTTAGATATAGATGAAACTTTTTGGAAAGAATTCTTGTTTCTTTATTACCCAACTTGCATAAATCCGACTAGAGAGGAAGCCGAAGTAGAAGGATTCTTATCAGAGCTGAAAAATTTTGTCCATTGGCTCGACAAAAAACATCGTATCAATTGGTTTCCTTTTGTTGACTCCTTCCTGAAACAATCCGATTCGGAATTAATACATTGTGAACAAATATTAAAAGAATTATATCAACAGCAGCATAAACATATTTACGAAAAAAATTGGAGTCCGACCGAAGATTTAAATAAAATAAAGGATTCTATAAAAAGTTTCCAAGATAGTTTAACGAGTGTCTATGAAGTTACACAAATGGAAGAATCATTAACGGTACTAACCGATGTGAATACGAATAGAACATACACGGTTACAGGTCTTATTAATGAACCAATCGTCCCGAATATGTTCATACGAGGTATTATTGCAAAAAATAAAAATGAACTATTTTGGAATTGGCTGTATACTTTTACTGTTTTTCCAAAAAGAACAAGAGAATATCTTAATCATGTAATATTATAAGTTAATAGTATTTCACCAAGACAAATTAACCCCAGTGACACATGTATTGACAATTTACAACGCTCAGATATTTCTGGGCGTTTTTCACTTCAAATTTCCGTCGACAATAATTTGATTTCCTAAGGGCATTTAGTTAAGAACCAAAACCAATCAAAATAGAGAATAATCACGAAAGATTCCCCAAATTTCTTGTCTAGCTAGAGATGGATTTGCGGAAATAAAATGAACGATGACTGAGGCATCATCTAGAGATGGGTATATATGGAATAATGACCGATCACCATATCGAATGGCGGTCAACGCAAGAGGTAATTCACGTCTAAAAATTTCATTCCGTTTTTTGGCTGTAACTAGATCGTACTCCCCTTGATCAATATATAAATGAACATAATAATACAAAGAATTGTCCTTTAATCGCCACTCTCCCACCACTTCATCACGCATTGAATTGATTTTGTCTAAAGCAATACCACTGCCGATAGTTAAAAACAAATCTCCTGTCGTATCCGAGTGTGTTAATGTATAGCATCTAGGAATTATCGGCTTAAAAGGAGTAATATCATCTCTGTACTCCACATAAAGCTTTCCTGGATTAAATTTACTCAAGCAATCCACTCCAAACCGTTTTTCTTTAAACTGTATGCAGATTATTAATGGTCCATTCAGAAAACGACTAAATTACATAATGAAAGTGGAAAACCGTACGAGCTCCCCACTTTCACTTCCACTCTATATTCCTTTTGCAATCGACTCCACTAATGGCTTTAACCAATCATCCAAATTGGAAAAATAATATCCTGCTTTTGTCGCTTTCTCGTTCGACATATACCACGAATCAAAAATAGCGTAAGGCGATCCATTATCTTCATCCATATCAAACGTAATTTTCGCCTTTTTCCCGATAGTCTCTTCCACTAATTTTATAAGGTTAGCCAAGGAAATCTTCCCATTCGCTTGTGCATTATACGGTCCATTCACCACATCTGTAAATCCAGCCCATTTTATAAAATTAGCGGCCTCCGTTGCTAAAATAAAGGACATTTCAGCTTCCATATTGACAAAGCCAATTACTTCCTCCTTCGCAATACGCTCCACATGGAAATGTAGGCGACGCGTATAATCATCCTCTCCCATTACAATTGGAATCCGAACCGATACAACAGGGAAATCTGCATATTTATAAAAAACAGCCTCCGCTTGACGTTTCCCCTCTCTATAGGAAAAATCCGAACGATTGCCCATCTGAAGTTCATAATGGTAAGGATCAAAATCTTCCTCCCTTTTCACATTTCCATCGACATCATATACAGAAAGCGTTGAAGTAAAAATTAGTTTACCAATTTTCCAGTTAAATACATCACAAAACGCATGCGCTTCGTTAGGAGAATAACAAATATTGTCATATACAATATCAAAAGTTCGCCCGTCAAATTTTGCTGCAAATTCTTTTTTGTTCCTTCGATCAACTGTAATATGCTCCACCCGATTACCAAACGGATTCCCGGACTTCCCGCGAGTAACAATCGTAACATGGTGCCCTTCTTCAAGCAAAAGTTCCACCAACTTCTGTCCGAAAAACCGTGTTCCACCTAACACCAGTATATTTTTCATTAAGGGACCCCCTCTTTAAATAACTTTGACAACGGATTATATTCATTAATTCTAGAAAAGAGAATCAAATCCTACTTTATCTTGTTTTACAAAGAGATTCATAATGGTAGAGATTTATAATTAGATTAACCTGATATATCAACGATTGTGTGAAAACAGATTCATTTTCCCGTTATTTTACGTTCGTGATTGTTTCACCCTCATTTGAGTGACCACATATTGTCCGAAAAACCATTAATCGGAAGGGCTCAAAGGTTATTAACAATTATAATAGTCCCCCTCACTTCGCTTTTCTTTTTCTACCAACAAGAGGAAGTTCTTAAGAGCGAAAATGTTGGAGTTATTTTCACCGTTATCCGTTTATAATTCTGGAAAGACAACAACAAATTGTACATATGGGGAAACTAATGCTAGTTTTACTACACAAAAAAATAATGTTAGTATATAAATACATACGAACATACGATGGCTACAGAAGACAATAGTGAACGAATATATTATCGATAAATAAAGGTGAGAGGAAAATAAGCGAATAAACACAGTGAATGCATGTAACAATCTGTACAAGTGATTAACATCCATCAAACACATAGGGAGAAATTTAGAACGGCTGTTTGTTTTAAAAAATCATTCAGTTGCAATTTAAAACGATATTAGCCTTTATTGAAATATTATACTTTACTTCGAATTGTTATTCTAATTTTATATTCCGTGATTCATAGAATGAACACTATAAAACTATTCTAGGAGAGTCGTAAAATGAAAAAGAAAATATACTATTTAATTTTACTTTTATCAATCATCTTTATAGTTGGTTGTACCAATGTAGAAGATGCATCCCTTCTAAATGATAAAACAAATTCACAAGAAGTCACAACAGTTGAAACAAAACAAAATAATGAAGAAGAAACTACAGTTGCTGATGAACCAGTAGTAAAAGAAACACCAACCCAATCAAGCACAGAGCAGTTCTCAGGATACAAACTCATTGAAGTTGAAGGTGGCGACTTATCTGGACATCGAGAACCTAACGTCGTCGTTGACATTGGTTATGGCAATCGTCAATATTGGGCATTTACAAATGAGTACGGACAGCTTGTACGTGTCATTGCTGATGAAATTATTCTCCAGGATGACAATAACGAACCCGTAACATCGTCTGGCAGATACTATTCTGATGAGGCTAAGGTTCCTGGTGTTGAAAGTGATGTTTTAGATGAGGGACATATTATTGCGGATTCACTTGGAGGGGTATCGAATGCTTATAATATTACCCCACAAAATAGTACGCTTAATCGGCATGGTGATCAAGCTTATATGGAAGACAATATCCGTAAAGCAGGTGGGGCTACTAATTTTGAAGCGATTATTACCTATCCAAACACTGAAACGCAGATTCCTTCACATTATCAGTACACCTATACTTTAATGGGTAAAGAAATCGTTGATAAATTTGACAATGTGAACCCTGATGAAATAAATGCGTCACTCGGTTTAACAGGGAATGGACCAACCGATTCAACTAGTTCAAAAACAGGTTCAAGTACAAACCATGATATTTCTAATGTTGATACAAACGGTAATGGACAGGTGACGATCAAAGAAGCAAAAGCAGCAGGATTCAGTATGCCAATTACGAGAGATCATTGGTTGTACCCATATATGGACGATCGTGATAACGACGGTATGGTAGGTGAGTAAGACCATTGGTTTTTTTGAGGTAAAATAAACGATTAAAAAAACATCGTCCTCCTCGTAGGACGATGTTTTTATCAAAATTTCCGTATGGTTTTCGAACAGGAACAACCGTGGTTAATGGTCATATAATCTAAATTTGTATGGTAATAATATAATTATTTTCCACTTGCAAGTGCTTTAGTGGAAAGTTATTCTATAACAAAGATTGAGACTTTCACTTTTTTCAAGATCATTAACGTAGTAAATCTACTTAATATTTGTTTAAAAAATATTAAGTAGATAAAAAAAAGACAGTGAATTTTCACTGTCTTTTTACTATGCCCGGCAACGTCCTACTCTCACAAAGGCAAGGCCTTCATTACCATCGGCGCTGAGAAGCTTAACTGCTGTGTTCGAGATGGGAACAGGTGTGACCTTCTCGCCATTATTACCGAGCCTACTTCCTCGAAAATACATCTCTGCAGGCTTGCGACGAGCTGAGGAACTACATCCTTGATAACTACGGCGCAGGAGCAGACATATTATTATTAGAAAATAATTACTTTAGTATAAGAGAAATTTTTCATTCTCTCAAAACTAGATAAAGTAAGGATATATACCGATTATTTCTTGATTCAATTAGGTTAAGTCCTCGAACGATTAGTATCCGTCAGCTCCACACGTCACCGTGCGTCCACCTCGGACCTATCAACCTTGTCATCTTCAAGGGTTCTTACTTAGATAAACTAATGGGAAATCTCATCTTGAGGGGGGCTTCATGCTTAGATGCTTTCAGCACTTATCCCTTCCGCACATAGCTACCCAGCGATGCCTTTGGCAAGACAACTGGTACACCAGCGGTGCGTCCATCCCGGTCCTCTCGTACTAAGGACAGCTCCTCTCAAATTTCCTACGCCCACGACGGATAGGGACCGAACTGTCTCACGACGTTCTGAACCCAGCTCGCGTACCGCTTTAATGGGCGAACAGCCCAACCCTTGGGACCGACTACAGCCCCAGGATGCGATGAGCCGACATCGAGGTGCCAAACCTCCCCGTCGATGTGGACTCTTGGGGGAGATAAGCCTGTTATCCCCGGGGTAGCTTTTATCCGTTGAGCGATGGCCCTTCCATGCGGAACCACCGGATCACTAAGCCCGACTTTCGTCCCTGCTCGACTTGTAGGTCTCGCAGTCAAGCTCCCTTATGCCTTTGCACTCTACGAATGATTTCCAACCATTCTGAGGGAACCTTTGGGCGCCTCCGTTACCTTTTAGGAGGCGACCGCCCCAGTCAAACTGCCCACCTGACACTGTCTCCCGCCCGGATAACGGGCGAAGGTTAGAATTTCAATACAGCCAGGGTAGTATCCCAAGGGCGCCTCCATGGAAGCTNGGCCTTCACTACCATCGGCGCTGAGAAGCTTAACTTCCGTGTTCGAGATGGGAACGGGTGTGACCTTCTCGCCATGATCACCGGACTATTTAAAACAACAATATGTATTATAATAGGTTGTTTTAGAAAATGCAAGAGAAATTTTCATTCTCTCAAAACTAGATAACGTAAGGCAAACTATTAATTAGGTTAAGTCCTCGAACGATTAGTATCCGTCAGCTCCACACGTCACCGTGCGTCCACCTCGGACCTATCAACCTTGTCATCTTCAAGGGTTCTTACTTAGATAAACTAATGGGAAATCTCATCTTGAGGGGGGCTTCATGCTTAGATGCTTTCAGCACTTATCCCTTCCGCACATAGCTACCCAGCGATGCCTTTGGCAAGACAACTGGTACACCAGCGGTGCGTCCATCCCGGTCCTCTCGTACTAAGGACAGCTCCTCTCAAATTTCCTACGCCCACGACGGATAGGGACCGAACTGTCTCACGACGTTCTGAACCCAGCTCGCGTACCGCTTTAATGGGCGAACAGCCCAACCCTTGGGACCGACTACAGCCCCAGGATGCGATGAGCCGACATCGAGGTGCCAAACCTCCCCGTCGATGTGGACTCTTGGGGGAGATAAGCCTGTTATCCCCGGGGTAGCTTTTATCCGTTGAGCGATGGCCCTTCCATGCGGAACCACCGGATCACTAAGCCCGACTTTCGTCCCTGCTCGACTTGTAGGTCTCGCAGTCAAGCTCCCTTATGCCTTTGCACTCTACGAATGATTTCCAACCATTCTGAGGGAACCTTTGGGCGCCTCCGTTACCTTTTAGGAGGCGACCGCCCCAGTCAAACTGCCCACCTGACACTGTCTCCCGCCCGGATAACGGGCGAAGGTTAGAATTTCAATACAGCCAGGGTAGTATCCCAAGGGCGCCTCCATGGAAGCTAGCGCTCCCATATCTCAGGCTCCTACCTATCCTGTACAAGCTGTACCAAAATTCAATATCAGGCTACAGTAAAGCTCCACGGGGTCTTTCCGTCCTGTCGCGGGTAACCTGCATCTTCACAGGTACTATAATTTCACCGAGTCTCTCGTTGAGACAGTGCCCAGATCGTTACGCCTTTCGTGCGGGTCGGAACTTACCCGACAAGGAATTTCGCTACCTTAGGACCGTTATAGTTACGGCCGCCGTTTACTGGGGCTTCAATTCGAAGCTTCGCATGAAGCTAACCTCTCCTCTTAACCTTCCAGCACCGGGCAGGCGTCAGCCCCTATACTTCGCCTTGCGGCTTTGCAGAGACCTGTGTTTTTGCTAAACAGTCGCCTGGGCCTATTCACTGCGGCTCTCTCGGGCTTAACACCCTATCAGAGCACCCCTTCTCCCGAAGTTACGGGGTCATTTTGCCGAGTTCCTTAACGAGAGTTCTCTCGCTCACCTTAGGATTCTCTCCTCGCCTACCTGTGTCGGTTTGCGGTACGGGCACCCAGATTCATCGCTAGAAGCTTTTCTCGGCAGTGTGAAATCAGGAACTTCGGTACTATATTTCCCTCGCCATCACAGCTTGAGTACTCGGTCATAAGGATTTGCCTCATGACCACTCTTACTGCTTGGACGCGCTAATCCAACAGCGCGCTTACCCTATCCTCCTGCGTCACTCCATCACTCAAGCGAATCTAAGGTGGTACAGGAATATCAACCTGTTGTCCATCGCCTACGCCTTTCGGCCTCAGCTTAGGTCCCGACTAACCCTGAGAGGACGAGCCTTCCTCAGGAAACCTTAGGCATTCGGTGGATGGGATTCTCACCCATCTTTCGCTACTCATACCGGCATTCTCACTTCTAAACGCTCCACCAGTCCTCACGGTCTAGCTTCAACGCATTTAGAACGCTCTCCTACCACAGACATCAAAGATGTCTGTCCGCAGTTTCGGTGATACGTTTAGCCCCGGTACATTTTCGGCGCAGAGTCACTCGACCAGTGAGCTATTACGCACTCTTTAAATGGTGGCTGCTTCTAAGCCAACATCCTGGTTGTCTAAGCAACTCCACATCCTTTTCCACTTAACGTATACTTTGGGACCTTAACTGGCGGTCTGGGCTGTTTCCCTTTCGACTACGGATCTTAGCACTCGTAGTCTGACTCCCAAGAATAAGTATTTGGCATTCGGAGTTTATCTGAATTCGGTAACCCGATGAGGGCCCCTAGTCCAAACAGTGCTCTACCTCCAATACTCTTATCTTGAGGCTAGCCCTAAAGCTATTTCGGAGAGAACCAGCTATCTCCAAGTTCGATTGGAATTTCACCCCTACCCACACCTCATCCCCGCACTTTTCAACGTACGTGAGTTCGGGCCTCCAGTAAGTGTTACCTTACCTTCACCCTGGACATGGGTAGATCACCTGGTTTCGGGTCTACGTCCCATTACTCATTCGCCCTATTCAGACTCGCTTTCGCTACGGCTCCGGTTACTACCTTAACCTCGCAATGAAACGTAACTCGCCGGTTCATTCTACAAAAGGCACGCCATCACACATAATTGTGCTCTGACTACTTGTAGGCACACGGTTTCAGGTACTCTTTCACTCCCCTCCCGGGGTGCTTTTCACCTTTCCCTCACGGTACTGGTTCACTATCGGTCACTAGGGAGTATTTAGCCTTGGGAGATGGTCCTCCCAGCTTCCGACGGAATTTCACGTGTTCCGCCGTACTCAGGATCCACTCAAGAGAGAACGAAGTTTTGATTACAGGGTTTTTACCTTCTCTGACGAACCTTTCCAGGTTACTTCATCTACTTCGTTCTTTTGTAACTCCGTATAGAGTGTCCTACAACCCCAAGAGGCAAGCCTCTTGGTTTGGGCTCTTCCCGTTTCGCTCGCCGCTACTTAGGGAATCGATCATTTTCTTTCTCTTCCTCCAGGTACTTAGATGTTTCAGTTCCCTGGGTGTGCCATCCTTATCCTATGAATTCAGATAAGGATACTGTCCCATTACAGACAGTGGGTTTCCCCATTCGGAAATCTCCGGATCAAAGCTTACTTACAGCTCCCCGAAGCATATCGGTGTTAGTCCCGTCCTTCATCGGCTCCTAGTGCCAAGGCATCCACCGTGCGCCCTTTCTAACTTAACCTT
>NZ_LN868937.1:1766181-1776181 GCF_001244735.1 Bacillus andreraoultii | reverse complement strand
ACTAGCTTAAAATTATAAAACGCTTTGTCTTGTTCAGTTTTCAAGGTTCAAAGTAAGTCTTCAAAAGTGACTTTCCCATTATATCAAATCGATTATTTTTGTCAACTCTTTTTTGTAAGTTTAATAACTTTCTTTTAAGAGTGACTCTTATATTATATCAACTTCTATAGATATTGTCAACGTTTTTTAAAACTTCTAAATATCTTCAAAAGCAACTTTATTAATATATCAATTCCCATTAATAATGTCAACATTTTTTAAATCTAAATGTCTTTCAAAAGCGACTTACTAAATATAACATTTTCTAACGATAGGGTCAATAGCATATCATTGTTAATATATGGTTAAAGTTTTATCTACATTTGTTTTACTTCTAACATCTGGAAGTCTTCTATAATTATAGGAACTGCATTGTGGAATCATTACGCCACCTGAAACCGATCCGAATACGATTCTTTACGGAAGCTAAATACACTGCTAACATTTCTGGACTGGAAGTAATTGAATACCTATCGCGTTGTTCTGAAACCCAAAACCGTTTAAACCCAAGCTTATCAGCGGAAATGGCAAGTTCCAATGTTTCCAGCAACACCTATTTCGATTTTTGTCTTCTTCTACAATCGAGAAGTCGAGTATATTAGTTAGTATCATTTTTCGTTCCTTCTATATATTCTACTTTTAAGGATACAATCGAGAATCATTGTATTTTAACATAATTGAGATAAGGAACCTGTTACTATGTACCAATAATGTTATAATTGATTTATTCATTTATCGCGAGAGTCGGAGATACTATGGAGTTTGGAGAGTGAATGATGGCTAAACATAAAATTTATACAATGAGTTTTGCAAGTGTGTACCCACATTATATTTCGAAAGCCGATAGAAAAGGCCGTTCAAAGGCAGAAGTTGACGAGATTATCTGTTGGTTGACAGGATATAACCAGGAACAGTTAGAAGAACAACTAGAAAACCAAACAGATTTCGAAACATTTTTTGCAGAAGCTCCCCTATTGAACCCGTCACGGACATTGATTAAAGGTGTGATTTGTGGTGTCCGAGTTGAGGATATCGAAGAACCGACGATGCGAGAAATTCGCTATTTAGACAAACTAATTGATGAATTGGCTAAAGGGAAATTAATGGAAAAGATTTTACGAAAATAATGATTAACGTTTAAATGCATTTAATCCTTATCCTTATTAATTAGACGCATTTACGTAGAATCAATATTCACCCTTTACCATTTTGCCCATTTATTGTAAAATAATATTAATCGAATAGGTTATCTCGAGTGAACGAGGGATCTGGCCCAATAACTTCACAGCAACCTGCCTTTTGGTAAGGTGCTTCTACCAGCTAAGCAATCGCTTAGGATGATAACGAACGGCGTAAGCTCTTTGTTGTATCCCTATGCAATGAAGAGCTTTTTTCGTTATCTTTTTTCAAAAAAAGAGGAGGCATAATAATGAATACAAGTGGCTTTACTAGAGGATTGATGGCAAAAAACATGAAGAGTGAAGACTTTTTAAAACATGTTGGAAAATGTATCGAGGATCAACTAAAAGAATGGGGTAGTTCTTATGAGGTTTTAATATTAAAACTCGACCATTACTATTTTACTGTAAAAAAGGAAGATCAAGATTTCGTATTGAAAATTACGGAGGAAGAACTTCAAACTCGACAGGAGAACTCGCCCTATTCCCTTGACCGAAAAATTTGGGGAGAACTAGAGAATCAAGGCCTTGAAATACTGAGTGGTCCGGGAAACTATCTATCTTATGTGTGTGGGAGATATGAGTAAAGTAAAGGCAAATACATCCACTCAATTTTGATTAATTGGGACGAGTGTTCTGTATCCACTGGTCCCTATTAAAACTATATGTATCTGTTCCTCTCAAAACATGCAATAGTTGAGAATGATAATTAAGGGCTGTTTTTCTACAATTAAGATACCACTCCAGTACTATTTCAACGAAAGGCCATAATCCCTTCTTTCAAACACGACATCCCAAAACTTAGAATAACCTTCCTTTTAAGTTATAGGGATCAACTTCCCAAGTTTCGTATGGAATCGTATTCTTTGCATACATTGCATCAAGTGTTCGAGATCTCATATGTGGACGTGTAATGTATTTTTCAATATTATTTTCATTTAACTCAACAAATTTTGCTTCTTTTATTTCTTCAGGGGGAACCTTTATTTCTCCGCTAATATATTTTGCTTTAAAAACAACGGATAATATTCGTTTCGTAGCATTATAATAAACTCCAGTAATACCAATTGGTTGAATAACCAAACCTGTCTCTTCTAAGACCTCTCTTGCAACGGCGATATCAAGTGCTTCTCCCTCTTCTACTTGTCCTCCTGGCATTTCCCAAGTATCCGACCTCCATTGAACTTTCACTAAAAGAACTTCATTATTTTCATTTGTAACAAATGCCGATACCGCAATAATGTGTTTCGGTATATTTTCACGTTTCATAACATATTACCCCTTTTTCAAACACACTCAACAACTCATTTTTAAAAAGGATACTCCCGGTACTGTCCCTCTTAGTCCTTTGTCTTCTGAATCTTTCGTTATTAGTAAACGGACAAATCAACTGAGAAAAATTTATGTAGTTCTTTTTCACGTTTATCGAGCATCATCTGTTCTGGCTTGATACCGTTCTCAAGTAGTACTTCAATGTTCTGCAATAGGAACTCATCACTACCTACAACATAGAAAAGTCCATCCTTGTCCGCAGCTAACTTTTTCACTTCTTCATAGTAGTCTTTACGGTTATCAACGAACTGTGCCGTAAACTTCTTATCAGACTTGGATTGAAAAATATCCATAAATAAGAAATTCTTTGATGAATCGATGTTCAAGGAATGAATGCAATTGACATTGTTAGGCCGTTCAAAATATTCAAGTACAAGTGGTCTAAACGTTGCCAGACCCACTCCTGATGAAAGTAGGTATACATTTTCACCTTCTCTTTTTAATGGTACATTCGAATGAGTCTTAAATATCGCCACTTCACTGCCTACCTCAAGATCTCTTAAAATAGCTTTAAACTCAGAGCACTGCTTTCGGATACGTGTTGTAATACCGATGACACCTTCATGCGGTAAAGTAGAGATGGACATATGGCGAACCAGGCTCTTATTTGGTTTATCCCCGGCATTGAAGCCCTCCAAGGCAAAATGCGTGTGCGAACCTTCTTCCCAAGTAAAGTCTTCTGGAATGTCCAGTAAAAATGTTCTCACCTCAGCCGTTTCCTCAATAATCCTATTCATTTTCGTCCAATATATTTGCATCGGGTAGTTCATCCTTTCTAATAAAATATTTACTACTACCAACTATACAGCAATTGATAATAATTCTCAATTAAAGTACAATACTTTTTAAAAATTATGGCAGTGACAGTGAATTTTACTTAATTTCTAAACTGTTAATACGATCATAATTATTAGAGTTTGAGAAGTTATCCTACCTTTTACGATGGGCATGTTGACCACTCTTGAGATTACCTGATTATTTATTTTATACATTTTCATAACACGAACGTACGAAAGATTTCTTTTATATTGCTTCCTATCCCTCCACCTAATCTTTATAAATTAATCAGAGGAATACATTCCATTTTCCTTTCAAATTGGTTATACTACTATTAGAATATGCATAAAATTTAAAAAGACTGCGGGTAGGCTAATACCCAACGGTCCACACAATAGCAGGTTCCCTCTAAGGGAGTCAGCTCATAAGGAGTAATCCACCCTATCGGAGCTCTTCAACTCAAGGGTGGGTTACTTTTTGTTTTTAAATGATATAATCGACACAATCAAACTACCAAATGCTAACATTAGCATTAGCGCTTGAAAAGTTGTCATCATAGGCATCACCCCCTTTACTAGGGGGTAATGTTGACCACTCTTGAGATTACCAGACTATTGCTATAATAACAAAACCTGAACGTATGGTCTATTCCATTTTATATGACTTATTTAATTTCATTCACCTTGATAGCAATAAAGGTACGTGGGGACAGATTCATCGCCCCAATTTTTAATCAATTGAAGCGATTGGCCTATCCTGAAAATAAACTAGGTGAAAAGGAACAATGTCTTTGTCAAAATCGCTTATTTTCAACCACCATTTTTTAAGTTTTTTGCATGGATGTCTATCCCTATAATTTTAAAAATGCGGCAACTTTTTTCCATTTATTCCAGTGCATCTTCAATGATTGGCAAGTTTTTGACGACAAGAAGTTGACTATTAAACTTTTTACATACAGGTTCGATGACTTTTGCTCCCTCCTTTTTTACCCAAAGCTCCCATGGAATCCCTTCTATTTGTTTATTGTGTTGAATATTTGAATTTTGCACGGTCTCTGTATAGTCTTCTGTATGTCCAGGTTGAAATGCGCCCGGTTTGTCCTTCACTAACCCACTTAAAAAGATCATTTTTTCGAGAACACTTGTAAAAAGACATGCTTCCTCATCATCTAACGACCAAGGATACTACTTGGGCTTAAAACTACGAAACTGAACTAATTATAGTCCTTACGTGATATGGTTTGTATGTGTTAATATTCCACTTGTAGGAATTATATAAAATTGGATTTCTTGACAGGTTCATTGACTCAGATGGGTCAATGAACCTGTCCCCATTTATATATTATGTCTTTTAGCTGTTTGAATACTAGAGTTGGTTCGTTTTTCAGTTGTTCCAAAGGTATCGTTTCTATTACTTCATCATAGTGGGTAACGTGAATTTCTCTGCTCGGGACGTCTAGATCTATCGAATAGAATCCTAATTGGTAGGCCTGGATTTTTGTGGCCTTGTCCATATCAATGGAATCTAGGTTCGTCTTAACTTTGGAAGTGAGCCTTCTCAACATCCGCCACAACTTCTTCTCTTCACCAAACTTCATGAACAGCTCTGGTAGCTCTTCAGATTGTTTAAGCAAATTAATTGTTGTGACGAGATTACTTTGTATTCCATAGCCGACCGGCCGAATGGTGTGTTTTAATATGTGCCATGCTTTCAAATGGAATTGTACAAAAGCCTCATCTTGACCAAGTATGATATCAACATTTTCTATTTCACTATAATAGGTAATCCCGTTTTCTTCGCCCACCATTTCAGCCACGTCTTGCGTAACATATAGAGCGATGAGCTTTGCCTTTTCCCATTCTTTTTTCAGAACACTTGATTTAATTTGCAATTTCAACTGTCGTTTAACCGTAGTATACCAATCCGGATTATTCACCGATACAACAAGAACTTTATCTTCCAACTTCGATTCCCAATGTGAAATAGACCCCCGTGGTAAAATCCCCTCTTCCTGCAATTCCTCAGGATTACTGTTTACCAACCGTTCCACGAATCGCTCAACTAGCTTCACTGAATTTGGCAAAAACGGCAAACCACCAATATTCACCTCACCAATACTTTTATAAAAAGGATGGTTTTCATAATTGTCCTCATCATGCCAAGGAAACAGCACATAGGCACCAAAGGCATGGCGTTCGTATGGTTCACCATTCCGAACAACGAGCGCATCACGGTAACGGTGCATCGTGTTAATATCTTCTTCCATCGGACCAGGTTCACTACCATTGTCTGACAAACTGTAACCGAAATTAATTCGATATTTCGCATCAAATATATAGTTATAGGAATACGGAATGTCTTTTTTCTGAATTTCCAACATGATATCAGGAATTTGCTTAACTGTAGGCAAACGGTCTTCTCGTTTTTGATAGGATAAAATAATCCTTTCTCCTGTTTCTGGATGCTGGAACACCTGTTTAGCAGACGCCGACTCATCTAAATGGACAAATAAGGAACCGTATTTTACCTTTACAATATTCTGTTCCTCTGTTTCATAATGTTTTCGTAAAATTTGTCCCATTTTCAAGTACGTCCAATATTCATACAAAGTTGCAACATCCTTTAGAGACATCCTTAACATTTCCCCCTGTAGCATAATTCCTTTCATTAAAATCAGATAGGTCTTATAGGCTTCCCGATAACCAGGCTTCATTTGCATGACTAAATTAAGCACTGTTCGATCTAACTTGGATATTTGTATCCAGTAAGGCTGTTTCAACGTTCGCACGAGAAAACCTTTCATCGATTGAATCCGTTTCAGTAGCTCTGGGTCCTGCTCCACCTGAAACCAAGTATTCTCCTTATTTTCTATTCTTCTAATCAAATCATCTAACTTGTGTATCATCCTGAGCAACATCCATTTAACAAATCGGTTCTCGAGGTTATCATAGGTAATGATTTTCTTCACATTTAAACCTTTAATAGGTAGCAGCTTCTGATCATGAAAACTGATTCCTTCCTCAATTTTTTCAAATAAATGAGGTTGGTTTTGTAAATATTTTCTCGTTCGATTATCAGTTTTCCCGATTCGGTCTCCACGCACCACTTCATATTCCTTCTGCAACTGATGATGTGGAAATGCTTCAATTTGCTTAATCGCCTTTATAAAAGACGGAAAGAAACACTCAATCAGTCGAAAAAACTCCGAAGCCGTTGATTTTCCTGAAGAGACAGTCGAACCTGTTAAATAAGTCTTTCTGATAAAATGAAAGGCCAAATTATAGATTTCGTCATTTACTTCCTGCAGCAAATTTTGATAATCCTCTTTATAACTGAGCTTCGAAGGGAAAATTTCTAGCGTAACTTGCAGCACCTCTATGCCATTCTTTAAAATGGAAAAAGTGGAATAACCAACTTCATTCCGATAGTCGAGTTGCCCCATTAAAAGGGGGTGTTCCTTTTCACCGACCCAAGAAACCGCCTTTCGTAATCCGGGATGTTCATGGTAGAATTCAATAGACTCACTCTTCTTAGGTGTGATAACAATTTGATAAACGCCATTCTCAAAGAAAATCGGTGGAAAAGATTTCTTACCGTAATCTACTAAAGAATCGGAACTTACATCATAAACTTGTGCCTTGTCCCGCTCACCTACAATTTTTAATTCCATGGTATTGGTTTCAAGGTCAAGATATTTGCGATATTGACTTAATGAGAGGTAACGCTGATCATATGGAACACCTTTTATGTAAAGGGATAAATCAGGCGTTTCAATTGTTAAAAGTAATTTTGGTTCTCTTGTATTTTCCATGGTATCTCCAACATTCCACTCGTATGGTTTACATAATAAAATTATAAAATACTTTTACCAGAATGACACAAAACCCTCTGAGTCAATTTTCTTTATCATTCGATGAATTTTCTGGGCTGATTTTGGGAAACGTGCCTCATTAATTATTGCCGTATTCATAGAATCGCTCCAAGTATGATTTGTACAAATTTCAAATAATCGTTTCAAAACATTAGCTGTTGTTTCATCGGTACCAGCAAGTCTTGGTAAAATTTTCTGCATGAATTGAAAGTCAAACGCCTCATCTCGTTCAAGCAACCCGTCTTTTTCATTGTATATCATATAAAAGCAAATTTCGTCCCGTACCCGATAGGCAAACTGACTCTGGATTTCTGTTAATACCTCATTGATCCTAACTAAATCAGCTGTGACCTCTTTGATTAGCGCTTCATTCCCCGCATAAGCATCTTTTAAATTCAAATAGGTCCCAGCAAGCTGCTCATTTTTAATCGCAATTGGCTCGATGTTTGTTAAAGTCCCTTCCAAAAAATCAAAGTTATCAAGCTGAACCTCGTTATACTCTATCGTATTGGCCCGATCTAACACCTTCTTACTAAAAGGATGCGTCGTCTCATCCATGTTAACGGTACCAATGATGTAGACATTATCTAAAAGCATAAGGTTTTCATAGCCTTCTCGGTTGAGCACCGGATCAGAGACAATTTTTCCATCTTTCTCCTTTTTCGTTTCCATAATACTCAACAAATCACTAAAGTAATATTCCACACGTGCCAAGTTCATTTCATCCAACAAAATAAAATAAGGCTTGTTCAGATTTTCAGCTTTGTTTGCCTCGTTTAATATCTCCGTTAACGGCCCTGGCTTAAAATCACCCTTTAAATCGACATAACCAATCAAATCCGAACCATCACTCCAATCTGGCCGGACTGGGATTAGCTTGAACTGACCATTATCCATTGTCGCCCCTAAACTTTCAGCAAAAAGCTGCACGACTTTAGTTTTACCCGTTCCAGAGATGCCGGAGAGAATGACGAAGGGTTTGGTTTTTAGGCTTAGGTATAGGTTTTTAATGTCTGATTCTTTATAAAAATATCCTTTGCTTTGGATAAACCTAAATATATGATTAATTAGTTGAACATCATTTAAATTACTCATTGGCAGAACCTCTTGATTTTCATTTGTGCCTTTTAAAATTCCTTTTAACTCATTCGGAAAACGGTCAAAAAGTGATGGGAATAATCGATCTACAAATTGATTTCCGACACTATAGAAATATCCTTGTTTCACATTTCCATTGCGATCAAAGGGTCCTGTTTCCTCTAAGCGCCAGTCTAGAGGTATTTCTTCTTTACGAATGGCTTGATTTAAAAGATAGTATTTAACTTTTAGTAGATTCCCTTCTTGCTCCCAACCATGTTGAGAAAGAGAATTTGGCTTTGGGCTACTAATCGCTACCGCTTCCACAATACACATATAATTTATGGCACCCTTAGAATAAGCAAAAATAAAATCACCTTTTTTAGCTCTTAATAAGTCAATATGATGAGCTAACGGGGTTCCATTTTTATTTTGTTTTGGTGCCCATAGGAAACCACCATCAGCTTCTACCTTTGCACTTTGTCCTTGGTTGACCCACCAGTATCTTTTATTATTTTGAGTATTTAATTTAATAATTTCAACTTTATAGACAAATGGCTGATTAGTTTGATAGAAATCTATATACTCAGCCTGATTATCAGGTATAATTACGGGACTTTTTTGTTTATCAACACGATTATTAACGATGTAATGATAAGATGTCGAAAATTTACTCTTTAGTAAATTCTTTAATTCGCTATTTTGGTCATAACGAATTTGTAATGCACCATCAGTTGAAGAAGCATCTCTTCGTGGAACATACACTAAATTCGCATGAAAAACTTGACCATCAATATGTAGTTGAATCGGTTTCGTTTCACCTGTTTTTAATAAATAATTATCATTTGCTATATTAAAGTCTTCATAAAATTCTTTAGGAATAGTAGTACCTGAATGAAAAATAGAATAATCAACTTTTTTTCTGCCAATTAGTTTGGGTAATTCTGGCTTAGACCAGCTTCTTACTTCTTTCACTTATTTAATCACCTTCAATATAATTATGTTTTTAATATGTTCATTTTACCATATATAACCGAAAAATTAGACTTTAACAGAATTACTTAGCTGCGTTTTAATCTTTGTATTGCAACGTTAGCATAAATTAGTAGTTTTATTAGGGGTAAGCATGGTATGCTAGTAAATGAATGAATTTAAGATAGGTGATTTTTATGAAGAAAAAGATAAAAGTAGTTGCTGCCATTATTGAAAATGATCAAGATGAAATCTTATGTGCGCTCAGGTCCCCCCGGATGTCTATACCTAATCATTGGGAGTTTCCGGGTGGAAAAGTGGAAGAAAATGAAGATGTTTTTTCTGCATTAAAACGTGAGATTGAAGAGGAATTTGAATGTAGAATTGAAACGTACGCTATACATAATGAAAATATTCATGAATATGATACATTTATTATCGATTTAATTGCAATTAAAGCAAAAATTGTTGAAGGAAATCCGGTTCCGGTTGAACATTCAAAGTTTATTTGGCTTAAAAGAGAAAACCTTTTGTCGCTTATTTGGGCTCCGGCGGACGTTCCTGCTGTAGAATTGCTGGCAAATGAAAAATAGTCTTCTCACTGTGAGAAGACTATACTTTTTTGGTAAATTCTATATACAGATTGGCAGGAATTTCATGTTCGATTTCCAATTTTACAGTAATTGGTTTTTCACCTTCAAATTTAACCGTGTCCCCTTTTCCAATATAAATATAGAGGCTGGGACAAAACTCC
>NZ_LN868937.1:1750530-1764974 GCF_001244735.1 Bacillus andreraoultii | reverse complement strand
AATGAGACTGGGACAAAACTCCAGTAAAATAAAAATTAAGGCGTTGGAGCTTACACTAAAAAGTGTAGACCCAACGCCTTTTTTGTCACAATTCTAGTAAACAAAAAGGGCACCTTTTGATAAAATTAAAGTGACGAAACAATAATTTTGGAGGTGCCCTTATGTTTAAACATTATAACATGAATCAAGTAGTTTTACCGCTAAATTTAGAAATTAAGTTGAAAGAAAACGATATTGCTTTTGCGATCAATGATCTTGTCGAGAGTATTCCCGAAGAAGCTTTCGAGGACTTCATACGACAAACCGGCCGTCCCGCGTATCATCCTCGTATGATGTTGAAAGTCATTTTGTGTGGATATACGCAATCCGTGTTTTCCGGCCGTAAAATAGAAGCTTTATTACAGGATAGTATCCGCATGATGTGGCTGGCTCAAGGACATGAACCTAGCTATCGCACCATCAATCGCTTCCGTTCTAATCCACTCATTGAAAACATCCTACGTGAATGCTTTGTCCAGTTCCGAAATCAGCTCGTGGAAAAGGAATTGATTGAAGAGGAAGCCATTTTTATTGATGGTACAAAAATTGAAGCAAACGCAAATAAGTTCACCTTTGTATGGCGGAAGTCCATTGAAAGATATAGTGATAAGCTAATTGAAAAGTCCAATCAACTGTATGATGAGCTGCTAGAGAAGGAGATCATCCCAGCAATAGAGCGAGAAAAGGAAGAGGAACTTTCCGTCAAAGAAATGGAAGAAGTAGTCGAAAAGTTAGACGAGAAAATCGAGGAATATAATAAAAAGATTGAAGTATCTGAAGTTGGGAGTGAACGGAAAAAGCTCCGTTCCGAACGCAAATTACCCATACAATCTCGGAAGCAATGGATGGATTACATTACTCGCAAACAAAAGTATCAAAACGATATGGAGATTTTCGGTGATCGCAATAGTTACTCAAAGACGGACCCAGATGCGACGTTTATGCGCATGAAGGACGACTACATGAAGAACGGTCAATTGAAAGCTGGTTACAATGTCCAAATTGCGACGGAAGGTCAATATGTGCTCGCTTACGATGTTTTCCCAAACCCGACCGATACACGCACTTTAATTCCTTTTCTCGACACGATTGAAGAAAACTTTTTCGAGCTTCCGGAATTCATTGTCGCGGATGCAGGATATGGTAGCGAACAGAATTATGAAGATATCATCGAGAATCGAAATCGAACGCCACTTATTACATACAATCAATATCGAAAGGAGAAGAAAAAGAAGCATAAGGACAACGCTTTTCATGTAGATAATTGGGAATATAATGAGGACGAAGATACTTTTCTGTGCCCAAATGGTCGGAAAGTACGATTTAGCCATCATTCCAAACGAACAGACAGGTACGGATTCACCCGTGAATTTAAAGTGTACGAGTGTGAGGACTGTTCGGATTGTCCACTCCGCGATTTATGCACGAAAGCAAAAGAAGGGAACAACCGAAAAGTCTACATAAATGAAAAGTGGGAGTCCCAAAAAGAATATGTACGTACGAAGCTTTCAGACGAGAAAACTGGTGAAATTTACGGAAAACGTAAAATTGATGTAGAACCAGCGTTCGGTTTTCTGAAGGCTAATTTAGGTTTCACTCGTTTTTCCGTCAGAGGAAAACAGAAAGTGAAAAATGAATTAGCCTTTGCGTTGATGGCGGTGAATATGAGAAAAGTCACCGCCATCAGCGGTAAAATAGTGACGAGAAATGGAAAAACCCCACAAAAAAGGTTCCAAGCAAATTTTTTATTGCCTGGAACCTTTTTATATACTACTTTTGGCTAGTTATGTCCCAGCCTCAATATAAATATAAGGTTCTGTCTTTCCATCAATCTCCTTATATTTACGAACAAATAGATGAAGATGAATTCCTCTTTCTTTATTAAATATAATATTTTTTCCTCGCTCAGAAGATTGGCTGGTACTATTAGGTGTTTGCCATTGGAAATATTGGCGATTAATGAATTTATCATGGTAATTAATACTTTCTTTTATATCCTCTTCTTTGTGTAAATCAACAAAAAGAAAATAGTCATTACCATTTGTTAATAGCCCGGAACCCCTAAATGAGCTGTGAGTTTTGCGATAGTTAGACAAAAGAGCAGCATCCACCATTTGATATTGCTCATAAAGTTTAAAATGTGGAATACCATAATATTCTCTTTTATATTCCTTTTCATATCTAAAAATTCCATATTGAATAACATCTTTTATATAACTATTAAAAATATTATTTTGGAGTACCCTACTAAAAATTTCTGTCCTAGTTGCTACACCATTTGAAGAATTTACAAGCTTTGTTCCTCTGCTTATTTGTCCTCTATCGTAATAGTCTTGATTTAATACTTCTAACGCATGTTGAACACTGTCATCATCCATTTTCTCTACATATTTTAAAATTTCTTGTCTTAATAGCTCTAAGGTAACTTGTTGTTTCTCAAGCAAAATTTTAAGAATGACGAATTCATGAATACGTTTTAAAGGTAATTTCCCCGATAATTCTTTTAAAATGCTCTCAAAATTATCATCAAGTAATAACTTTTTGAGTGATTCATCCTTCTCCGTTTTTGCAACAAATTTGAGGTACGATTTCTCCCGATGAATAAACTTAACTGGATCTGGTGCACCATCAAATTTTAAGTAATCAAGTAAAAAATACGGAATTCTACCTTGATTCATTTTCTTAAATTCTAAGTATTCTTCTCGCAAGTATTTTAACGAATTAAAATTTTCACGATCAATTTGCTCTAGAATTCTTTCCTTTGATATTTCATCCATTTGAATATGAGTGGCACCAGGGATATTTGCAAATCCGGTCGCAACAGCAACCTTTAAACTTTCTTTATCGTAATATCTGCTCCCATTCAATGCTAATGCTATTAGAAACACTTTACTGTGATTTCCAATAAAGTCAAGTACCGTTAAAAAAGTTTTACCACCGTGTTTTCTCAGTCCCCTTCCCAATTGCTGAATGAATACAATTGGAGAATTTGTTGGCCTTAACATGAGTACAGTGTTTATAGAAGGGATGTCTACACCCTCGTTAAATATATCAACAGAAAAAATCACTTGTAGTTCATCATCTTCATTCTCTAGTCTGTTAATATAAAACGCTCTTTCATCAACAGAATGGCCTCCATGTAAACAAACACTTTTATATCCATGCTTATTGAATTCATTCGCCATAAATTGAGCATGATCTACACTTGCACAAAAGCCTAAACATTTTCTCTTCTCTCCATCATGGTTATAGAAATTCATTTTTTCAATAATAAAATCTACCCGTTCATTAACCTTCAAACGTTTTGTAACCTCTGCAATATTGTCAATATCGACATCACTTAAGTCAATCCCTTCAATATCAGTTATACCAAAATAATGAAACGGAATGACCAAATCATCTTCTAAAGCTTCATGTAAACGAACTTCAATTGCCACATTATTATCAAATAGATCAAATACATTCATATTATCGCTACGTTCAGGTGTGGCTGTCATACCCAGTGTAAATTCGGGAGTAAAGTAATTCATAATTGTTTGATAACTTGGACTGGTAGCATGATGTGCCTCATCAAAAATAATGTACTCAAACTCATCTCTCTGAAAATCTTTATAGCTTCTAGTTAATGATTGAATAGTAGAAAAAATATAGTCAGCTTGTTTGTCTTTAGCGTTCCCTGTCAATAAACCAAACGTTATATTCTCGTTTGGTAATAAGAACTCAAATGTCTCCTTTGCCTTTTTCAAGATTTCTTCCCTATGTACAATAAACAATAGTTTTTTAGGTTTGAAATTTTTCACATCAAAAGCAGACATATACGTTTTACCTGTCCCAGTAGCAGCGATAACTAGAGCTTTCGATTCACCATAGCTTCGTAATCGCTTCAAACTCTCTATCGCCCTTTTCTGCATACGATTAGGAACAATATATTTTCCACGTTCAAAAACTGTTTGGCGGATCGGTGTTGTCCTCTTTATCGTAGTCAAAAAATTTTCATATTCCCCAATAAACGTTTCAGTTGCTTCTTCACTGATTTCCCATAAATGGTTATATTCTTTTATTACATCCTTTACAAATTCAGATTCATTTTTAGTAACAACTTCAACATTCCATTCAATATTACTTTTTAATGCACTTTGAGTTATGTTAGCGGAACCAATAATTATTTTATATGTATTTTGATATTCAAAAATATAAACTTTTGTATGGAAACCTCTTTCTTCTATGGTATCAAACACTTTTAAATCGATATTATTAAATGTTTTGATCTTTTCTAGTGCTTTAACCTCAGTGAAATTTAAATAAGTGGAAGTGATTATTTTTCCTTTGACCTCTCTTTCCTCCGCTTCTTTCAATGGATCAAGCAGCAACTGTAAACCGCTAAAATTTATAAATGCAACGCTAAAATAAAATGATTCGCACTCTTTTAATGATTTTACTAGTTCATTTAGTAGGTTTCCACTTTCAGAATTTACAATTAAACGTTTATCTGTTGTCATGTTAGAACTCCTAACAATATTAATTTATTGCTTCTTTTTGAATTCTTTTATTTGTTCTATATGATTAGTAGAAATATTTTTTCTTGTTTCCCTATCTATCATTTCGAGTCTCTTCAATCTACTGGTTACCGTTATCACAGTTCTTTGATCAATAATTCTATCTTGATATCTTAATATGGTACTTTGAAAATCTTTTAAATTAATAACATGATCTTTGTTAAATTGATTTTTGCTTTTTATTACTCCTTTATCGGTAAACGCAATAATTGAATAAAAATGAAGATCACCAATCTCCGTTCCTAGCTATTCTTTCAATACTTTAATATGCCCACGGTTTTACCAAATTGAATTATAAAATTTCGATCTTTTATTATATAGTACTTGTGTCCAGTTCTTCTGTTGTTCGTCTCCAAACAACCATACACAAGAATTCTTTGTCTTAATCACATAAATTCCAAATTGAGACACGATTACGTGTTCAATTTGGGAGTAAGTGAAGTCTCTTTTAGGTATATAAAGATTATGAAACACATGGTACTGTTGAGAAAAGTCTTTCACGAGTTTTTTTAATTTTATCCCAACGAATATTTTTCCATAATTCCCTTTCAATTTTTTCCTATTAGATATATTAGCTCGTAAATTTTTAATTAGTATTATGCATAAAAAAGGATAATTTCTCCCATAAGACGCCCTCGTTCTTGTTAAGATTAATAAGAAATTTGCTCTAATTACTCATCCAAAAAATCTTGTACCCTCTCATAAAAAAGATATAGTGGCTTTTTCTCGACACCAAGCCCTTTTTCTATCATAATATCAACAATTCCAGTACCATTCATTAGAATAACAGGGACTGCTCCTTTTTGAATAGAAATTTCCTTTGCGGTTTGTGTGAAATCAGAAGTAGTGAAAAAAATACCCTGTTCATAATTCCCTTGAATTGCTCCTCGAAATTGTTGGATTTCTTTTCTTCCAATATTTCCCTGCCACCTTTTACACTGAAAAGCAACATTCATTGTGGCTAGACCTAATTTCAGCTTACCAAATCCATCAATACCACCATCAGGGCCGATGTTAGTTACGTTTACACTAACAAAGCCATACACTTGAAGAAATTTCTTTGCAAATTCTTCAAATTGTCTTGGCGTTAATTCATGGAGTTTATCTAGTAATTGGGATTTAAAATCATCTTCATAGTTTTCATATAATTCAACAAAGTTCAATGGTGCAGGTCGATTCTCTTGAGGTGATTGAACTCGTAATCTGCCTTGATCAGTTATTGCCCACAGCCCTCTTTGTGGACTATGCATATCACCATTATCAATTAATTTTTGCCTTACCCATTGGATTCGATTTGTCCATTTATTAGCACCAGATACCATAACTTCTTCCAAATCTTCCTGAGTTAAATCTGGAAATTTATCAGTCACTCGAGGATAAATATCTTTTGGTCGACCTTGTCCGCCGAGTTCAACCAACACCTCAAGTAAAGGTATTTCAATATCAGATTGTTGAGGCATTACCATTGGATAAACCTACCCTTTCATAATAATATAGAAGATTTCGTATATAGATTAATTTTACCATATGATACTTACAATAATAGTACGATTTTTCTAACCTATTAATGTATATGTTAATCTAAAACTGAGCCACCTTATTAATTGAAAAGTGAGCCACTTTTGATAGAAAATAACCCTGACATTATTGTTAGGGGGAGTATCAGAGGTGATTACTTTGAATGTGAAACAACAAATAATAAAGATGCATTTGGAGGGAAAAAGTCAGAGGAAGATTGCAAAAGAATTGAAAAAATCTAGAAATACAGTAAAAAAATATATAAAGGAGTTCGAAAATAGTAAGTTAACGGATGTTCGAAATTTACCAATACCAGAGGAGATTATAAAACCACCAACTTACACAAAAAGAGTTGGTAGGAAAAGAGTATTAAGTGATGAAATTATCGAGAAAATTCGAGGATATATAAAAGAAAATGAGTGGAAAAGAGAGAATAATTTAGGTAAACAACAAATGAAAATCATTGATATGCATGAAAAGTTGATAGAGGAAGGGTGTGAAATTAGTTATACCACAGTACGTAATTTTGTAAACACGGAGCTAGCAAAGAAAAACGAGGTATTCATACGTAGAAATTGCGAACCTGGTTATGAAGTGGAATTTGATTGGGGAGAAATTAAAATCGAGGTGAATGGAAAATTAAGAAGCTATTCCCTAGCGGTTTTCACTTTAGCACATAGTAATTATCGATTTGCGAAAATCTATGAGTCTGAAACCATGGTTTGTGTTTTAGACATCCATTCCTTATTTATTGAACACATTGGTTTTATCCCTACGGTATTTACCTATGACAATATGAGGACTGTGGTTAAATCGTTCATAGGATCAGAAAGGGAAATCACCGACGGTATGAAAAATATTTCAGATTATTATGGGTTTAAAATTCGACTATGTGAACCAAGAAAGGGAAATGAAAAAGGCCACGTTGAACGTAGTGTAGAGTACATTCGTAGAAAGGCATTTTCATCAAATTATAAATTTACAAGTTTAAAAGAGGCAGAGGAACATTTGACAAGGGTACTAATAAGAATCAACCAGCAGTTACATCACCAGCATTTATTAAAACACATTGAATTAATGGAACACGAAAGGTCTGTATCCAAGCCAGCAATAACTCCTTTTGACGTTGCAGAGTTAATAGAATGTCGGGTGGATAAGTATAGTACAGTTGTCATAAAACAGAATCATTATTCTGTGCCAGAAGGACATGTTGGGAAATTTATTAAAGCAAAAGTAGGAGCTGAAAAAATCAAACTATTTATCGATGGGGAGCTTGTAGCAGAACACAAACGGAATTGGGGCTTACATCAGTGGGAAATGAATATTTATCACTATCTAAAAACCTTTGAAAAGAAAAAAGGTGCCATAGCTCAAAGTGAATGTTTGAAGCAGGCACCGGATGAAATTAAAATGATATACACCAATTATTATACAGGAAATGAAAAAGACTTCATAGAGTTACTTTTATATATTCAAGAAAAAGATAATTTAGGGCAAGTGTTAGAAGCTATTGAGAAACTAAATAATATTCGCTTTGGTTTTGTCACTACAGAAAGAATACAATTCATCTGTGAGCAAACCAATACTGACAAGTTAACTGATGAGAACAAGGACGACATCATGAAACAGTCAGAAAGAAATCTAAAAGCCTACGCAGATATGTTTGATCAATCTGAAGAAGGAGATATCTTATATGGATAAAAGGCAAGAGATTATTGAGCTGTGTAAGGAATTGCGTTTGCCTAGTATTCGAAGGATGGTCAATGATGAAAGTAATTTCAAAAAACCGGATGAGGCATTTGAAGTGTTACTTCAGGTGCTTCATCAAGAACATAGCGACCGACTGATACGGTCGAAACAGAATCGAATACGTACAGCCAATTTCCCACAGAAAAAATTATTGGAAGAATTAGTTGAAAGTTCTTTACCTGATCAGGCCCGACAAAAGTTACCTTATTTAAAAACGTTAAAGTTTATTGAAGAAGGACAAAATGTGATTTTTACAGGTTCACCCGGTACGGGGAAGTCGCACATTTCTATAGCACTCGGTATAGAAGCCTGTTTAGCTGGATATAAAGTCTTCTTTGCGACAGTACCATCTCTAATTAATCAACTTAAAGAATACAAATCTGAAAGAACTCTTCGCTCATTTGAATTGAAATTTGAAAGATATGATTTAGTAATCATTGATGAACTTGGATATATCTCATTTGATAAAGAAGGAGCAGAACTATTATTTACGCATTTATCATTACGTGCAGGGAGAAAGTCTACAATCATTACAAGCAATTTACCATTTTTAAAATGGCAAGAAATCTTTCATGATCCAGTTTTAACAGCTGCCTTAACGGATCGGCTTACACATAAGTCACATGTTATTAATATGAATGGGCCATCTTTTAGAATGAAAGAAACGAAGGCTTGGATGAATTTAAATAAATTCGAGGTGGCTCAAAATTAAATTGCGAAATGGCTCACTTTTCACTTGCGAAATACATATTTATAATTACACTAAACTTTCTTTAGGATAATAAGATCCAAATTAGCTTTTATTAATAATAACTATTGTAAACAACCTAACTACTCCTTAGTAATTATCCTGTTCGTTCTTCAGATGTTCTAAAGTTTTCACCATCATAGTAGCTTATATGAATTTTTTCTGCTCTGAGAAGTCATCATTTAACGATCTATTTTAATTAAAAAATCTTAGTTTTTGAAAATCCACTATTTATAACATTTGACATACGGCATTTTCTTTGTGGAAATTACTTGACTATTTTTACAAGGTTTTGTAGTCCAACGACGACATATAATTTACTCTATTCTACTGTAATATAAAAATATCTCTTTAAACCTAACTAACGTTAGCTTATAATAAAAACAAATCCCTAAAAAAGAGAACGATTCCAACTATAATGATTCGGAGGTGAATGGGCATGACAGTTAGTAAAAGTACAAAAGAAAAAATATTTTATGCTTCCTTAGATTTATTCTCACAAAAAGGATTTAGTGGAGTTTCTATACGTGAAATAACGAGAGAAGTGGGAATTAAGGAGAGCTCACTATATAATCATTTTGGTAGCAAAGACGAAATTTTAGAGTCTATTTTATCACATTTTAGAGTAGATTTTTCAAAAACTTTACCTCCAGTAGAAATGTTAGATGAAATATTAGAAAACCGAACAGTGGAGGATTTTTTAAAAGCAGGACATAAAAACTTCAAAAAGTATATGGAAGATGATATGGGAAGAAAAATGTGGAGAATTCTTCAGGTCGAACAGTTCAGATTTCCTCTAGCTAGAGAGATTATCGTGCAAGACTTATTCGGAAAAACGATTGAATTTCTTGAGATTTGCTTTACTAAACTAATTGCTTTAAAGAAAATCCGACCGTTAACCCCTAGAATGTTAGCCATTGAATATCAATACCCTGTTTTTTCATTACTTACAGAGTATAATATTTTAAAATTCGATGGAAAAGATACTTCCGATGTAGAGTCAAAATTGAATCAACACATTTCATTTTTTTTAGAAATAATTTCTCTCGAGCAGTGAAAAATATGAAGCACGGTATACATATCTTTCAACCGTACTTCATTTTCTAACTATCGAGATATAATATCATTTTTGAATGTTGTCTACAAATTCATATAACTTTTCTAAATTCATCAAGTGGTTATTACATTCTTGACTATCGGTACAAATAAAATTTCCCCTGCTAATAAAAGTTCCATCCCCCTTTCTCTTTTCTTTTATGCTGAACATACCGATTTCCCCATGCCTGTTGCAGATGGCACAAACCCCTTTTTTATTCATAGATTGAAATGAACCTTCCACACCTAAGCATTTGCCCATCCGGTTTAATACTAAATATTTTTTATTAGTTTGCGGGTCAAACCAACTTAAATATACAACTTCTCGTAAATCAAATTTTTCAAGTGAAGGAATTATTAATTTCTTTACTTTCGGAAATAATTTTTTTATTCCTTGTTCGGTTACATAGAAAGGAATGACATAGGACTTCACGTGTAGTAAAAACTTTTCCCCTGTTTCCTTATCATGTATATCTGTAATGGGTTGAAGAATATTTTTTTGTTCGTCTTCTATTTCAGAAAATAGAGCAAAAACCCTTTCAATTGCAATTGACTTTACAGCGGAGAGAACCGCCTTATCATTCGTTGTTGAATGAGCATTAACAAGTCTTTTTACTTGTTCTCGAATATAATTAAATTCATCAACTTGTATAAATGGTTGCATTTATAACACTCCAATCTGATTACCTCTTACAAATGTAAACTAACGATCGTTAGTAACTATATACTATAAAATTCCGGAAAGAATAGCAATATTTTTCTCAAAAAGTTCTGTTAAGAAGAAAACCATAGCATTTAAGTTGAAACATAACTCGTTCATAGTTTATTTTTAACCTAGCTTATTTTCACCGTTTTAATTTTTGGCAAATTGATAATTTAATAGACTACCTCGATTGCATATCTTAAATTTGTAACATCCTGTTTTTCATTGTAGATTATGAATAATTTGGTTATAATATGAATATAGAGAGGCATATATTAAAAAAGACCATAGGTGCTGTGAACACCTACGGTCAACGCAATAGTTGGTCCCACAAGGGTATCAGCATATTAGGTAAGTAATCCACCCTAAGTAGCTGGAAAAATCTCCAAGGGTGGATTACTTTTTGTTTTTAAAAGAAATGATTGACACAATCAAACCCGCAAATGCGATCATTAAGGTTAGTGTTTGAAAAGTTGTCATCATTAGCATCACCCCCTTTACTATGGGCGTATTGTCAAAAGTTTTTATATTAAATAGGTTAACAACCATTGATTTATAAGGCATTGAACAAAAAAAGACTTGCCACCCCCTAAAATCTATGGTTAATTGAGGTTACCACACACACAACTAACAAGATTGGAGTGAACAAGTCTGTATCCTCAATTATTAACCTATTTATTTGAATTTATCAAGTACCAAGATGAGACTATCAAAATTTTACAGACTCTTTTAATTGGAAAGAGTATGTTTGATAAACCCGAAGAAAAACCGATAAGCAAGCCTTATCGAAAACTACAGGTGGATGAGCTTCCGATTGTTGAAACACTTGAAAAGCTTGATTATCAAGAACTACTTAATGATTTTCTAGAAAAACACGGGAAACCATTAAAACCGGTTCGTAGACATAAAAACGCCAAAGTTTGTGTGCCTTCTCATTTGAATTGTCCAAAGTGTGGTGCTCCTTCTGATTTTCTTTATGCAAATAATGGAGATAAAGGACAATATCAATGTAAAGTGTGTGCGTGTTTGTTTAGCGAAAAGAATCGTTATTTGAAAGAGGCCATTTTACGATGTCCTCACTGTTCAAAAACACTTGAAAAGATAAAAGAACGAAAAGATTTTGATGTTTTCAAGTGTAAAAATAATCAATGTTCTTACTACCAAAAGAAGTTAAAAGGTCTTTCGAAAGAAGAGAAGAAACCGTTCAAAAAAGACCCACAAGCGTTCAAAATGCGCTATATATTTCGCCTGTTTAAGTTCGACTATAAGCCACTGTCGAAAGAGTCTCCAGAGTTACCGAAAGTAGATTTATCGAAATTGTACGTGTCTCCGCATACACTGGGACTTATTTTGACTTATCACGTAAACTACGGCTTATCAGCGCGCAAAACCGCGGCCATTATGAATGATATTCACGGAGTTTCTATTTCTCACCAAAGTATTTTAAACTACGAAAACAGTGTCGCGCTCATAATGAAACCGTTTATCGACCATTATCCGTATGAGCTTTCCAATCAATTTTGCGGTGATGAAACGTATATCCGTGTGAGTGGACGTTGGAATTACTTGTTCTTCTTCTTTGATACCGTAAAAAAGATTATTTTGTCGTATCCTGTTTCACCAAACCGAGATACACAGGCAGCTGTATTAGCCATTGATGAAGTATTGCTTAAGCTAAAAGAGATTCCAGAAGATCTTACTTTTGTGGTCGATGGGAATCCTATTTACCTTTTGGCTCAACACTTCTTTGCCCAGCACGATATCCACTTTGATGTGAAGCAAGTCATTGGATTAACCAATGAGGATCCTGTTTCAACGGAATATCGACCGCTTAAACAAATTATTGAGAGACTCAATCGTACTTTTAAGGGTAATTATAAGGCTACACATGGGTTTGGTTCAGAAAAGGGATCGGTATCCTATGTGACTTTATTCGTAGCATATTTTAACTTTCTCAGGCCACATGCTTCACTGGAGAATAAAGTGCCAGTTATGATCCCAGAACTCTCCAAATTGCCACACATGCCGGCACGTTGGACAAAAATGATTGAACTCGCTCAACAATGGCTTCTAGAAATACAAGCCGCCTAAATTTAGCTTTAGCTGAGCCCTTGAATGGTTTAACATTCAAACCAGCCATTTGGCGAAGCGAACCCTTGACAAACCGAACTAGCCGATGGTTTAAAATTTTCGGAAAACAAGGGCGTATTTGTCATGCCTTAATTTAGTTCCCTTCGCCCTTGTTACACCTAACTTAAACCATCGGCGTGTTTGTCAAGGGCAAATGGCGACGGTTCTCCACCTTATTTCGGAATAAATCTTGTTTGCTTATCCGTTTTTCATAGAACTTTTGACATTACCACTATGGGGTAATGCTGACCACCCTTGAGATTACCTAACTATTGCTAGTCTAATTATAGCATAGAAGCGAACGTATGGTCTATCCGTCAAATTTACTATGACTAAATCCAATAAATTATTAACTTAACTCGAATCGAGTTAGTTTAATACACGGGACCAACCCTTAGTACTAGAGATTTAAACTTAATTTTAACCCCGAAAATACTTCTAACAAAGTGAACTTACTCTTTGTTTCTAGAACATATTTATTCAACTCACGGAACTTTTTAAAAAGTCACATTCCCACAACTAACAGAATGTAATTATTCATTAATTTTAATTTTAAAAATTTTATACGAAACACTCACATTCAATATAAATCATTTTTACATACAATTTTAAGTTTCTTTTTTACACAACCAATATCTAGATCCGTACTTGGCACAATTACTGTAACTTAGAGTGGTTTGTAACATTTCTGCAACTAATGTACTATACTTAATACATTGAAGTTATTTACAAATAAACGAGCAATCGACAACATAAAGAATAAGCAAAAAAAGACAGTGATTCCTCACTGTCTTTTTACTTTGCCCGGCAACGTCCTACTCTCACAAAGGCAAGGCCTTCACTACCATCGGCGCTGAGAAGCTTAACTTCCGTGTTCGAGATGGGAACGGGTGTGACCTTCTCGCCATGATCACCGGACTATATTTATTTGAATGAATTCATTCTCTCAAAACTAGATAACGTAAGGCAAACTATTAATTAGGTTAAGTCCTCGAACGATTAGTATCCGTCAGCTCCACACGTCACCGTGCGTCCACCTCGGACCTATCAACCTTGTCATCTTCAAGGGTTCTTACTTAGATAAACTAATGGGAAATCTCATCTTGAGGGGGGCTTCATGCTTAGATGCTTTCAGCACTTATCCCTTCCGCACATAGCTACCCAGCGATGCCTTTGGCAAGACAACTGGTACACCAGCGGTGCGTCCATCCCGGTCCTCTCGTACTAAGGACAGCTCCTCTCAAATTTCCTACGCCCACGACGGATAGGGACCGAACTGTCTCACGACGTTCTGAACCCAGCTCGCGTACCGCTTTAATGGGCGAACAGCCCAACCCTTGGGACCGACTACAGCCCCAGGATGCGATGAGCCGACATCGAGGTGCCAAACCTCCCCGTCGATGTGGACTCTTGGGGGAGATAAGCCTGTTATCCCCGGGGTAGCTTTTATCCGTTGAGCGATGGCCCTTCCATGCGGAACCACCGGATCACTAAGCCCGACTTTCGTCCCTGCTCGACTTGTAGGTCTCGCAGTCAAGCTCCCTTATGCCTTTGCACTCTACGAATGATTTCCAACCATTCTGAGGGAACCTTTGGGCGCCTCCGTTACCTTTTAGGAGGCGACCGCCCCAGTCAAACTGCCCACCTGACACTGTCTCCCGCCCGGATAACGGGCGAAGGTTAGAATTTCAATACAGCCAGGGTAGTATCCCAAGGGCGCCTCCATGGAAGCTAGCGCTCCCATATCTCAGGCTCCTACCTATCCTGTACAAGCTGTACCAAAATTCAATATCAGGCTACAGTAAAGCTCCACGGGGTCTTTCCGTCCTGTCGCGGGTAACCTGCATCTTCACAGGTACTATAATTTCACCGAGTCTCTCGTTGAGACAGTGCCCAGATCGTTACG
>NZ_LN868937.1:1650796-1745796 GCF_001244735.1 Bacillus andreraoultii | reverse complement strand
TAATCTATATGGTAAGAAACGGTATTATTATTTGTCTTTTAAATAAGAAATATGTATTTTTCAACTAACATGTTCTTTACCCATTCTCATTACTCAAGAAAACTATGACATTCGAGCTTATAAGCGATAGTAGAATCCTAGATTACAGAAAGAAATTTTCTTGGTTGTAGGGTAATTCAACCAAAGCCATTCATATGCACTTATTTATTTAAAGAAGATAGAAACCTATTTATACTTACCTTTCAAGTCAACAACTCATATCTAAAAGTCACGAGGGTTCTCGACATAATTCTAAAAAGGGTAACCATTAAGATTTCCCTCATCTTTTCGGTTACCCGTGATTGTGTTTTTCCTGAACATTTTGAATCGTGTCCCATAGCAGTCGATGTTACTCCTCTAATTCCGAATGACTAAATTGATCCATCGGACGAAGATTTAAGTCTGTATCATTTTCCAAAAACACTGCTCCTAATGTTTCATTCCCATATAATGTGTTTGCATAGGTTAAGATTTTTTTCATATGTCTCATGATTACTAGATATGTTATCTATCTCCTTTAATAAAAGCCTGCCTTATCGGTTTCGTTCTCGTTCAAATCGATCTTCATCATTCCAAAGTGACTTCAATTTTTTATGGAAAGGATATACCTTTTTAAAACGTCTCTGCATCGAGTTTAATTGGTGTGGTAATCCCGTGTTCCCAATCCGATCGGGTTATTGCATAGATCATTGCGTCCATAAGGGAGCCGTCATCATTTTCCCATGCATCCCGTAAGTAGCCTTCCTTAACAAACCCGCATTTCGTAAGTGCTTTTCTCATCGGTACATTATCATATCGGGTATAAGCTTCAATTCTTATTTTTCGATCAGGAAGTCTAAATATGTATTCCTTTATCCAGTTAACTGCTTCTGTGCCATATCCCATTCCTCGCCATCTCGTTGCAAGGCGAATATCGAACATCGGAATCGTATCTGTTATATCGTCCAAAATAATCAAACCAATCTTTTCCCCATTCTTGTTGATCCAAAATGTTGCCCGCTCATCCTGATACCATCCTTTATGAAATGACTGCATGATTTTATATTTTGACGGATGTGGATCCCGATGAAATTCCCACGTATTTTCTATGAAAAATGTAACTAAATCTTCTAACTCATCTGTTAACGGTGTAAAAGTCAACTCTCCCATCGAAACAACCCCTTTTTGAATCTTTTTAAAACACTATAATTTATTTATATCATATTTATTGTTGTTTCTACATTGAAAACGCTTTTTTCGAAAGTTAACTAAGTATTGCTTCATTCAATTCATCTACACCACCATATCTTCTCTTACGTTTTCCATAATCCTCAAGTGCACGTAAAAACTCCTTTTCTGAAAAATCTGGCCACAGTACATCGGTAAACCAGAACTCTGTATACGCTAATTGCCAAAGCAAAAAATTACTTAGACGTTTTTCTCCGCCCGTTCGAATAAGTAAATCTGGTTCTGGAAGGTCAGTCGTATACAAATATTTCGAAAACTGTTTGTTGTCTACTTTATCGATTGATATTTTTCCATCATTTAAATCAGTAGCCATTGCTTTTACAGCATGGAGAATCTCGTCTCTTCCTCCATAGTTTAGGGCAAAATTCATTTGTAGTCCGTCATTCTCTTTGGTACTATCAATTGCATACTGTAATGCTTCACGAGTATGAAAAGGGAGTTTTTCCATATCCCCAATAGCCCCGATACGCACATGATTCGCTTTAAGCTCTGGTAAATAAATGTTTAAAAACTCTTTTGGTAGTTTCAAAATAAAATCTACCTCTGGTTTTGGACGTTTCCAGTTTTCCGTAGAAAAGGCATACAGTGTTAATACCCTCACCTTGTATTTGATGGCAGTCTTGACAATACTTACAACCGTTGATACCCCTTCTTTATGACCAGCAAATCTGGGTATCCCCCGCTTTTCAGCCCAACGCCCATTTCCATCCATAATAATTGCGATATGTTCTGGTATATTATCCACCATTTTATTTTCATGAACTTTCAATTTATGTTTACTAAAAAAAAGGAAATTTCAATGTTAACTTTCCTAAGTTCTTACCCTCACGCATCCTTTTTCCTCCCTTCACCTGCTTCAACGTCGCTACAATGAGAAAGCTAACAATAACTAATAACACCCATGAACTCACCTTTCCAATATACACAATGCTCCATGTATCGGTCTGGTTTGGATATTGCCATGCCCCAAAGAACGTTGCTATATTTTCAGCTATCCAAATAAAAAATCCGATGAGCACAAAAGATAAAACAAGTGGCATAAGGTAACGAGTGCCATTAACCTCATACGAAACGCTTGATTGCCAGAAGACAATGATAACAAGTCCAGCTAACCACAAACGGATATCTATCCAAAAATGATGTGTAAAGAAGTTTAAATAAATTGCCGATGCTAACACGACTACTAGTATGAACGGCGGCCACTTGAAAAGTTCAACCTGTAATCTCCTCCATGCTTGGCAAAGATAACTCGCTACACTTGCATACATAAATCCGCTATATAAAGGAACTCCGAACACTTTAAAAATCCCCTTTTCAGGATAAGACCAAGAACCCATATGTACCTTGAAAATCTCAAGCGCCAGTCCAATAAGGTGGAATAAAGTGATCACCTTTAGCTCATCTCTTGTTTCAAGACCTGAGCGAACCATCCACCATTGCATCAAAAGAAGCAAAATGAGTAACCAGTCATACCGAGGTAAAAAGGGAAGCTGAATGAATTGTGTAATCGCCAAAGTAGCAAAAATGACAACCGGGAAAATACATGACAGAGCTTGTTTCCAACCGAAATGAATAAGTTGTATAAACGGTCTTAAGAATTTTGAGTGAATGAAATCGCGTTTTAATTCATTCTGTCTAGTTAAATTCATTAACAGGCCCTCCCTCTATAAATGTTGGTACATCAATGGTTTACCCGTTCCCTTCTTTATATTTTTTACTTTATTCTCGCCTAAGTCCCTTCATCCTTTTTGTAAGCTAAAATATCACCTGGTTGACAATCCAATGCAGCACAGATTCCCTCTAGAGTGGAGAAACGAATTGCTTTTGCCTTTCCATTTTTCAAAATTGAAAGGTTCGCCATCGTAATACCCACCCTTTCTGAAAGTTCCGTCACACTCATTTTTCTCTTCGCTAACATCACATCAATATTTACGACAATTGCCATTTTTTTCACCTCAAACCGTCAAGTCATTTTCAGCTTTCATATCAATCGCTTCTTGTAGAAGTTTTTTAAGAACAGCGACAAAAACAGCGACTACCATCGATGCCCCAACAATAACCAATCCAATTAATACGAGACCTGGGGCATCATCCCATTGTGCTACGATAAAGAACATTGGAAGAGCAACTGCATACAAACTGCTAATTGCAATGGCACAGTTCCTGATTTTCCTTAAAGAAACGACAGACAGCTGAGAGAAGGCTTCGTTATTGTCAATGTACCGAAGAAGTTTTAATGCTTGATATAAGGCATAGTAAAACGGTATCGCTGTACCGTACATGATTAATAAAATGGAAAGTATGACAAAACCTAACATCGCACCGTCTTTAGCTTGTTCAATTGCTTCTATGACAATTTTAGGTAACAACAATATACAAAGTGCCAGAATAGGAACACCAATTAAAATAACCGCGATTCGTAAAAAGAGCGTTGAGCCTAATCGTTTCATAAAAAACACCTCACATTTATTTTCGAATTTGATTTTAACATACCGCTTATCGTTTATCAATAAAATTTATTGTTTATCAATAAAAATTTATCTTTATTGATTTAATTTTTGTTGTAATAAAACATGCTTTAAAATCCTTTCGACACATTCATTGTTTCTACAACAGTATTAGCGATACCGAGTAGCCCACTCAAAGTTAGCCGAATGTTTCAAAATGAGTTCCATTTTGCTTACTAATAATATGTAGCTTCTGTTTGTTAGTTCGAGAGCATCAAGCTGCCTTCAGATTCACGCGTAACACGAACACCCTTGCTTTCTGCTAACAGTTCCCACTGCCAAGCCTATAGTGGACCTTCACCATCAAGTTATTACCCATGACAGGCGCACAAAATAACCCCATGATTTTGATAAATTCACGGGGGGATTATTTCTGTTATTAGTTATATTTCCTTAATCAGTTCAATTAACTTTTATCTTCAAGTAAAACTCAAAAATGATGTTCGTTTGCTGTATCTTTATTTCAACAAACAATATCAAATAGTTTGATAAAAGCGATTTCCCTTTATTCTTTCTAATTCTATATTCGTTTTCAATCTTATTCGTTTTTACATTTATTCTCTATAAACTCATCTATATATGTAACTTCTTGAACTTCTTTATTTCCGTTTCTCCTTCATCCAATAATACCATTTTATCTAGAGTAACTAGATAAACATGAAGTTTCATTTGTCCTTTTCTTCAGTTAAAAATTACAAATCCACTTTAAATGTAATGCTAATACTTGTTCTACTCGATCTTTCGTCATCCGCTCTGGCTGAAGGATTGCATGAATAGCGAGTCCATCGACAATTGCAAAGAGACGTTCCGTTTCAAGATCAATATCGACACCTTCCTTTAAGAAGTTACCTTGATCTAGCATGTCCATTATTTTTCTTGATCCAAGAAACATGATATCATCAATATCAATTCCTTGCTTATTACGAAAGTATAGAACGAACTTGAGCCAAACCGCCATTTCAGCCTTTGTTATCTCATTTGTCGGCATGATTTCCAATATCATTTGAATGATCTTTTCTTTTGGTGGCAAGTCCTTTAAAATAATATTTTAGGTTCGTTCTGTCACTCGTTTCTTAACGAACTCCATGGAAAAGACTAACAATTCTTCTTGGAAATTAAAGTAATGTCTTAAAGAACCAAGTGTCAATCCAGCCTCCTTTGCGATATTTCGTACGGTCGCTCCATTCATTCCATCCTTTAAAATAAATCGCCACACTGCTTCCCCTATTAACTTTCTTCTGTGTTCGTGATTTACTATCTTTGGCATATTTTTATTTTAAGAAAAGTGGCGATCAAATCATATAAAAAGAATCAAACTCCAAGTGATAAAATGAAACTATCCCCCAACATATCCGTATATAAACTATCGATGATTTTTTTAGGATGTGTTGATGTTGACAAATCACAATTTAGAACAAAAAATAGACCAATTTCTATCCATCTATAAGGAATTAAAAAAAGCTTTAAAATGGAAGGTCACTGATCATAAAACGACTATGCTCATCGCCTCAATGTATGTAGTGAATAAGCGAGATTTCGATTTACAACGGTTTCTTCAAGTCAGCGAATACATTAAATCTAACGTGAATGCTTTTAATACACTTCGATCCCAAGAACGATTTTCTATTGGAGCTATGCTAGATATTCATTGTGATCAAGTAGAAGATGTATTTCATTCATACCTCGATTTATATGATGTGCTTGCTAAGAGTGGCTTTAAGCGAGGCATGTTTACGTATATTGCAGCTGGCATTCTCTTCACAAGTAAAATAGACCCGAAAGAACATATTTTATTCGTTGAACGGGCTCAGCATATTTATAAAGCGATGCAGAAAGAGCATATGTTTTTAACATCAGAAAATGATTATCCACTCGCACTGTTATTAGCAACACGAGACGAGGATGTTTCTTCCCTCATCGAGCGTATGGAAGGATTTTACCATCAATTGCAAATAATAGGATTTAAAAAAGGGAATGATTTGCAATTTTTAACTCATATCCTTTCTTTAGATCCGACCGCTGACAAAAATGTATTAAGTGATTGCTGTTTAGAAATTTTCGATAAAATACACCAACTAAATAAAAAACCGAAACCAGTGAACTATCCAATAATCGGTATGCTTGCATTATGTGATCAGAAACAATTCGATTTACAACATTTAATTACTGTCACGGAACGACTAAATGCTGAAAAAGATTTTAAGTGGCAAAAAGATATCAACTTTATGCTTGCAGCTCAATTATTTATATGTGAACTGACAAAAGATCCAACCGTTCCGACAACAGGATTAATGACTACGCTTGAAATTATTATGCAAGCACAACAGGCGGCGATGATTGCATCAATGGCTGTCGTAACCGCTGCAACTTCATCCAATAATAATTAACATGCAAACTTCTCTATTAAGGGTGCATAGTTACGAGGCGCCTTAAGCACCCTTTCCTTTAGTTGAAATTAGATAAAAAGAGATTCTTACTGGCCCGATATCCGGCTTTTTTACACACCTTATAAAATGGTTTTTAAGTAATCTATCTTCTTTGAATCTTTGTTATTATTCTGATCTGCACGGTAACTATCTTTAGAAGAGGCCTCGTAAACACGTAAATATTGTTCTGGACTTAGTAAGTAATATTTTACATCACCCTTTTGATGTAAGTTTAAATCTTTTAACTGTATACCTGCGAAATCGGGTAATGTGTTAATAATCCCGAATTCAACGCTCCATTCGTCCTTTGAAAACTCATGCTCGTGTAAATCAATTAATTCATAACCCATAGAGTTCATGATTTTTACGATAACATTCCAATTGTATATATTTAATTCGGGATGTACTTCCCAACCTCTTGCGTCACCCGGTACATGGATATCTAGATCTTGTGCATCCCAACTTTTTCCTGTAACAAGTTCTAAACCGACCGAACCCATTAAAAGTGGAATAATTCCATTTTCGTTTAGCTCTTTTGCAATGCTAAAAAACACTGCCAACTTATCATTATCCATTTACATCCTCCATTTTTGTATGATGTTGGTTAAGAGTGGGGGAATTATATCCAGCTATATCTGTAAGAAAATAACTTTCATTACAAAATTATGGTCGCTTTTCCCGAAGTTCAACTTGACCAATTGTCGCTACGTTCTCTTTCTTCTTAATGGCTTCAATTACTCCACTAGAAATTTCCTCATTTGTTAACCACCGTGAACAGCTATCATCTATAATAAATCCTAATTGAACTTGATAATATGTACAAAAGTGAGGAATGGCTATATGTTCCCTTATTGTTTCTGTATTTGAGCGACTACTTAAAATATGGAATAATTGCCATCTGTGCTTTCGATTTGAGACCTCGTCTATAATAATTGAGAGTGCCTCGGTCGCATATGAATGAATCCAAGCTACGACAAGATCAATCTCACCATTTTTGCTAATCGTATTCTTTAGTTTTTCTTGCAGCTTTTTTCCATCTGTATAATCAACAAGTAAAGGGGTAACGTGGTGTTTTGTGCCTGCCCTTTTTACTAATTTATCCATACGTTCTGCGTTTCGTGCGATAATTGAAACATGGTATCCTTGACTAATAAGCCAAAGCGAAACTTCCGATAACATTCCTGTTCCACCAACTACGAGCGCGTGCTTCATTTTTCATCTGCCTTTCATAATTATTACTAAAATGAAAACCTTTAATAATAATTCCCTGTTTCTGAGCAATTTTCCTTCTATTTCACAAAAAATATGATGGAGAGAGGATTGATGACTAGTTTAAGTACGATTTATGGTAAAATACATCCAGAGAATTACATGTTTATTTAAAAGAGCGATTCTTTCATATTTGCAACTAAATCATATAAGGCTTTCTATAAGGATGAGATGATGATGAAAAAGAAAAGGTATACGAATTTAAATCATGTATCCAATAAAAAAACATTTCAAGATATGCGAAAGTGGCAAAAAGAACGACGACGCAAAGTAAAAGATTTAACGAAGAATATTGAGCAATGTTCAAACAAAAGGATTGACGAACTAAAAGCAAATAGAAACGTGACGTCCTATACTTGGATTGGCCACTCTACGTTTCTACTTCAACTTAATGGGGTAAACATTCTTACGGATCCGGTATGGGCAAAGCGAATGGGATTTCAGAAAAGATTAACAGAACCAGGAATTCCATTAGAAAATTTACCTGAGTTTGATGTTGTCGTTATATCACATGGACATTATGACCATCTTGACTTTCCAACATTAAAAAAGCTAAAGGGCAACCCACGGTATTTTGTTCCCATCGGTTTGAAGTCACTTTTTTTGAAAAAGGGATATCGAAATGTGATCGAGATGAGTTGGTGGGAAGTGGTTGAATATAAAGGAATTCAAATTCACTTTGTCCCTGCACAGCATTGGACAAGAAGAACGTTGACAGATATGAATACCTCTCATTGGGGAGGCTGGATTTTTCAAGCTAATAAGGAAACGCTTTATTTTGTCGGTGATACGGGCTATTTCCCTGGCTTTCAGGAAATTGCTTCACGATTTCCCATTGATACGGTGTTTATGCCCATTGGTGCTTACGAGCCGGAATGGTTTATGGCTGATTCCCATATTTCGCCTGAAGATAGTGTGAAAGCTTTTAAAGAACTAAAAGCTAAACAGTTTGTCCCTATGCATTATGGTGCGTATCGTTTAGCCGACGACACAGGGCCCGAAGCTTTAGAAAGATTAGTAACAGAATGGAAAAAGCAACAATTGCCCAAGGAACAGCTGAAGATTCTACTGATTGGAGAAACGTACTTTTAAAGAATGCATTGAGGATAACAATCGTACTTATAATAGAATGGCTCTATCTACTCATTTCTCATTAAAACCCAAGAAAACGGGTTTATAGAATGGCTCTATCTACCCTTTTTCCTTAAAATTACACAAAAACGGGCTCATAGAACGACTCTATGAACCTATTTTTACTGAAAAACCACGAATACCGGCTCATAGAGTGACTCTATGAAACCATTCCCCTTAAAATTCTGGGAAAAGCGGCCAATCGCATAACGTCTAACCTAACCCCTTTTCCCCGTAAAAATCCGTGAAACTTAACAACTTCTTTCTATATTAATAATGCTACTTCTACATTCGACCTACAACGATGACAAGTTACGTGAAGTTCGTTTCCGCTCCCTTCCACTTCAAGGGAACTTTCACAATTTCTACATTTTAACTCTGCATAATCAATGTATTTTTGTAAATACCAATCTTGAATACTTGCCTTCATCCCACAATAATCACAGTTTAGACTAAATGACCCATCTTTTTTCGTACCGATCTTCCGAACACTATGGCACCTTGGACATTGATCCCAAGTGGCAACATATTGACTAAATGTATACGTAGGTCGATAACTTGTCACATTCTTTTTCACTACATCCTGTACTTTTTTTGCAGGCGTTAAATTTAAATAACTATGAAAAAGTTCAACGACTTGCTTTGATACAAGTCGGCATGTAACAGATGGCAATTGTGGTGATGTATCAAATATTGAAGGAGCACCAACCCATAAACGTTCATCATTTATTTGAATAAATGGCATGACTAAGTCTTTATGAACAATCCGAAATCTCCTCAAAGGAATTTCTGCTTGTCTCAATGTAATGACATCAATATCAATTTTATTTTCTAAGCTTTTCAATAAATCCCATCGTTTACGATTTATTTTCAATGGATACGGAACGGAAATAACAATCTTCTTAGCTTGTTTCATGTCTTCTAGCAAAGGTTCTATATTCGAATCCACAAACCATTGTAAGTTAGCATGATAATTACGCTCCACGATTTCTCGTAAATTGAAACGGGTGTAGGAATGACCAATCCTTTCTAGATGATTACTTAACTGTTGAATCGTGTTATTCTTTGATGTCCGTGAATCCATATACTTTTTATCAACGACATGAATAAATTTTCCTCGTGCTCGAGTTACAGCCACATTTATTAATTTTTCACTATCCGCACCCGTCAACAGCTTCCCTGCTCGGGACTCAGGATAGCTATCAACCGCATCAAAAAGAACGAAATCACGTTCTGAACCTTGAAATTTATGAACAGTTGCTGCAACGATTTTTTCACTTCCAACACTTAAACGGTTATCCGGAAAAAATTCGCGAATGAATGTATTCACCAGCCGCGACTGTGCCCGGTATGGCGTAATATAGCCAATAGATTCTAGGCCATCCATTTTTGCCGAGAGGATCAATTGTAGGGCAATCAATGCTGAGAATAGATTAAAGCGTGAAGTTGATGAAGCATCCCTTAATGCATAAGCTCCCATATTCGACAAATCGATTTGTACGGCTGCTTCATTCACAAACGGATGCTTTGCTGCAACCGGCTCTCTCTTAGTTCGAACAGTTGGGTGATCAGATACTTTATTTTGATAGATAAATTGATTTGTAAAACGAGAGATATCGGGGTGCATCCGCCTTTGCTTCGTTAACATAAATAAATTTGGATGAGCCTCTTCAAGAGAAACTGACTGAACAATTTTTGCCACTTCAAAAATATCCCGCTTTAACCATTTTTCTACTAATGTATGATTTGCCATCGCAATCGGAGGTAACTGCTTGAAATCCCCACAAACGATCGTATGTTTTCCTAGAGAAGCACTGTAGGCAATTTGTGGTGTGTAAGCCATACTCGCTTCGTCGACAATTACAATATCATACGTTTGCTCGTACACGAATGGGTCCATTGCCGCTTTTGACAATGTCACACCGAGTACCTTAGCATTGCTGACAAATCGTTCTTCTTCTTGTTTAAGGCTTGAGCGAATTTTTCTTAACTGATTTTCTATGTTTGCAAGTTTTTTTCCTTGAATATCAGTGTAATTACGTTTAACCGACATTCTTCTCTGTTCCAATTGCTTCAGCTGCTCACCTAAATTTGGTAGAGACTTTTCAACCATTTTCTCGATAAGTAAACCCTCGTGTTCGCGTACTTTCAGGTCATGACTAAATCCGTAACGAAGAACGTCCCCTGCCTTCCATTGTCCTTTCCCTTTTAAATAAGTAGCAACTTCCAACATTAGCACGTCCACCGCAGCATTACTATGCGCTAATATTAAGATTTTCAATCCCTTTTTGTATAAGTATGCAGCCATCCTTGCAAGTGCATACGTCTTACCCGTCCCAGGTGGTCCCCATACATAAGTAACTGGGTTATATTTTGCACGTAAAATTAATTCTGTTACATCATTTTTTATTTTATCTTGTGGATGTTTCGTAGGTGTATTTGGCGAAAGTAAGCGGTGAACACGTTTCTGTTTACCGGAATCACCTTTCACACTGTCCAATCGCTTCGTTAATGCGATTAACAATTCCCATGGAGCACTGTAAAGTTCTGCCTTTTTAACATCATTACCGAGAAAGTCATTTATTTTTATGACAACATCAAAACCCTCTACAGATAGGACAATACCACTGTACACTTGATTGTGATACTCAACACGAACAGGCGTCCCATCTGGTAGAAATAAATCTGTATGAACTAAAAACCAGTATGTTGCTCCTGTATCATCAGTTGTTAAACATTTTCCTTCTGTAATAACAGTTTTTATGCCACCTTTAGATTCTAAATTGTTTGCTTCTATTGTTAAGGCCTTTTGCCATTGGTTGATAAAATCATTGATGCTAGCCATCGTACATACTCCTCGAAATCTTATATTAAAATAGTAACCTTTTAATTATACCATATTAAAATCGAACTGTTTTACACACTCCTAACGTCGGCATCAACGGCCGTGGCTTTTCTTCTTTTAATCATTTGCTGAATATTTGAGATGGTAAAGACCAGAATAGCTAACCAAATACAGGTAAACGTAATTGCATGATCCTTTGTAAAAGGCTCTTTATATAAGAGAGTACCAAGAATTAAACTGATCGTTGGAGCAATATATTGTAAAAAGCCGACCATATAAAGTGGAATTTTTTGCGCCCCGATACTAAACCATAAAAGTGGTAAAGCTGTTGCAATGCCGGAACCAAGTAAAAATAAATCATTGTTAAGTGACCCCGTTAAGAAGTGATGTTGACCATTAAAACCGATATATGCTAAAAATAATAACGCAATAGGCAACACAAATAATGTTTCTAAAAACAAGCCTAATATCGAGTCTACTTTTATCAATTTTTTTGATAAACCATATAGTCCAAACGAAAGGGCCAACAGTAGCGCAATCCATGGGAATTTTCCAAATGTAACCGTCATATAAATAACACCGATTCCGGCTACAGCAAATGAGATCATTTGTATTGCATTTATTTTCTCCCGTAGAACAAAAACTCCTAATAAAAGAGAGACGAGTGGGTTAATGTAATAGCCTAAACTCGCTTCCACGATATGATTCGTATTTACAGCATAAATGTATGTAAGCCAGTTAATACTAATAAATAGTGAGGCTAAGATTAATCCTAGCCACGTTCTCCTGTTTCTCATTTGCACTTGAGAGAAATTTTTTAGTAGTTTTCTTTTTAACAGTCCGACAATCGTTAGTACGAAAATAAACGACCAAATCACACGATGAGCTAATATTTCGAGTGCAGGTACATGATTTAAAAACTTCCAGTAAATGGGTAATATTCCCCACAATAAATAAGATCCCGCTGTATACGAAATTCCTTTTGTAAATTCACGTTCCATCAGTTTTCCCCCGTTTTGTTTATTTTATATAGATTACTATATTTTAAAATCACCTACCACTAATCTGGAAATTTTTCTTTAATGAATAAAAAAACAATTTACTATCCGGGAAAATAAAGATATGATTTCAATTATAATAATTCATTGAATATGAAATGTGTTTTTGATGTACATTTATTTGCGATAATTATAGAAATAAGGTACAATTCTCGAGATTATTTAAGTATCGAAGGTGATTCTATGAAAAACATGATAGTTATTTTTGGTTCTTTTATTATTGCAGTTGCCTACAATTTCTTTTTAGTGCCCTATAGTATTTTAAGTAGTGGGATTAGTGGGGTTGCCATTTTACTTGGCCTTATTACTCCTTTCAATACAGGTATAATCAACTTCATTTTAAACCTTCCGTTACTAATTTTAAGCTATTATAAACTAGGGAAGAAAATTACACTTAATACAATCCTAAGTGTTGTGTCCCTGTCACTTTTTCTTTACATATTACCAGTCATTCCATTAACAGATAATATTTTACTGTCCACTATTTTTGGTGGGGTAATAACTGGTGTAGGTGTCGGACTCATCCTAAAATATTCTGGAACTTCTGGTGGATTAGATATTGTTGCAATTATCGTATCAAGAACAAGTAATTTTAGTGTTGGCATTCTTTTAACAGCGATGAATGGTATTATTGTGCTTATTTCAGGTACCGCTTTTAATTGGAATATTGCGCTATATACTCTTTTATCTATTTACTTAACTGGTCGTATGATTGATAAAATCCATACGAGTCACATGAAAGTAACGATGCAGATTGTTACAACAAAAGGTGACGCTATTCGAAATGAATTACTACAAACCATTTATCGCGGAATTACGGTTACAGAAGGATATGGTGGCTACACACTTGAGAAAAAACAAATTATGATGATGGTAATGACCCGCTATGAAACAGTACAAGTAAAGGAAATTGTACGCAAACATGATCCAAATGCATTTATTAATATTTTCGAAACAGTTGAGGTTGATGGTACTTTTGCGAAAAATTAATTCCAATCGTCCTTTTCAACGTCGTTTTCAAACGGAAACAGAAATAATCAATCGCTTTTTTAAAGGGATTCATATTAATAAACGAATCCATTTTTCCAACGTGGTTTTTGCTTACCAAACAAAAAGATTTGCTCATTCCAACATAATTCACGTTCATAAACGAGCAAATTCCTCATTTTTCCAAATAAAAACGAACGAAAAAGGGTCTGACCGAGAAACCAGACCTTTTCCCCTTCTATTGTCGTGAAATTTCTATCCAATTATGCGACTTTCTTTTCAAGATGATTTTGCAACAATTCAACAATTGAACAGATTCCCCAATAAATTAACGCAACGAGTATGTACATCGTCATGTAATCCAATTCTCTACCGCCAACAATTTTTGCCTTTTGGAAAAGTTCTGGAACAGTAATCATTGCCGCCAGTGACGTACTCTTAATTAAGTCTAGAAGCACATTAACTAATGGAGGTAGAGCTATTTTCGAAGCCTGGGGGACAACAATCGCAAATAACGTTTGCCAGTAAGTCATACCTAGAGATTGTGCAGCCTCCCATTGCCCGATATCAACTGCGGATATAGCAGAACGATTAATCTCTGCCATGTAGGCAGCACAGTTAAGACTAAAACATATAATTGCCGCATTGACCGCCGAAAACTCAATTCCAACAAGCGGGAACCCAAAATACAATAGAAAAAGTAACACTAATATGGGAACCCCTCTCATAAAAGATATGTAAAGACGTGATGGTAACTGTAATATTAAATGATTTGACATCCTCCCTAAAGCTAGGAAAAAACTGAGAAATAGACCGATTACTATACTTGCAAGGGAAATTAACAACGTATACCATATTCCTTCCAATACGTATGGAATCGACTCAATCGCTAGTCGGAAATCAAAAATATATTCCCATTGGATACCGCTCATTTCTTGCTCCTTTCAAAAAACCGCATACATTTCGAGCGTATTTACAATTGATATGATAAAAACTGCCCAGCAATTAGAGCAGTTTTTAGTAAGTTATTTTAGTATTGCAAATCAGGCTTTTCTGTTACATCATGACCTGAAAAATATTGTTTGGAAAGCTTACTAATTGTCTCATCTTTAAGCATTTGATGTAATGTATCATCAATGTTTTTCTGAAGTTCAGTTGCATCTTTTTTCATAATCATCCCGACTCCTTCACTCGGTGTTTCAAACTTTAAGTCTGGATGAATAGTGATGTTTAAATCAGGATAAAACTCAAGTGCTTGTAATTGTAAATAGTAATCATTAATAATTAAATCAGTTCGTCCAGCGTCCACATCTCTTAAATACGATTCATTTGTCGCATTATCATAGATTACTTCTTCAGCACCGTATTTACGAGCGATATCCATGTAAACCGTTGTCGCCTCGCCTGCTGCTTTTTTTCCTTTTATATCCTCTACCGTCTTAATGCTAGATAAATCGTCTTTTCTAACGATAGCTGATGCGAATGAAAATTTATATGGACTAGAGAACGCAAATTTTTCCTTACGTTCCGCCGTTATAGATATATCATTTGCAGCGATATCGATGGCACCACTATTGATAGAAGTAAGCATCCCATCGAAGGCCATTTCAACAAACTTTACTTCTAAATTCAATCGTTTGGCCATTTCTTTAACAACTTCGACTTCGAAACCAGTTAACTCATTAGAATCAGAATCATGGTATGACGTAGGATATAATGTTCCCGATGTTCCCACGGTTAATGTTCCTTTATCCTTAATTCGTTCCCACGAAGTTGTTTTTCCTTCTTCTTTATTGCCGGTTTTCAATTCACTGTTACTGCTACAAGCACCTAAAACGAACAAAATTGTAGAGACAATAAAAATAAGTATAAATTTTGAATACGAATGTTTCATCTATGTATCTCCTTTCTTTAAACCATTAAAAACATACCACGTTAATTATTATTTCGCAATAATTTCGCTTTACTTAATTAGACTGAAAACTCAGGAGTCACTATTCAGGACAGCATGACCATATTATGCGTTTGAAAATTCGTGAGCACAACTAAGTAACAATTTTTATGCTTATTCCATAAATCATCTTTCCAATATTGATTGACAGATGTTTTTATTTAAATAATCTAATTATTCCCCTCTTTTGTACGATTATTGTAACATTTTGTTTCGTTTTTCTTGTCAGTACCCTAGTATGATAGATTCGCCAGGAAAAAGATACCATGACTTTTGAACCTGAGTAGATATTTTAGTACAAATAGTTCACCCTGTTAACTTTTTCAATTTATTCATTACAAGACGAGGAGCTGCACCTTTATGAAATTAACTAGAAAACTCATTCTATCATTCGTATTTGTCTCCCTACTAATTATAATTGTTGGGTCTATTGGAATTAAGGGAACGTCAGATATGAATACTAACGGGAAAATGATGTATGAAGAAAAGGCAATTCCATTAGGGACATTACTTGAAATTAGGCAGGAAATTGATTATGTTCGTCTTATTAGCACATCGGCAACTCTTGGAAAAGAACCATCCCTCGTTGATGCTGCAGAACAAAGCTTACATAATGCGGATTTACTTTTAGAAAAGTACGATACTTACAATTTAACAACTATAGAAAAAAAGAGTTTAGAAGAATTTAAAAAAGATTGGAATAGTTATGTACAACTTGCCCAGCGGAATTTAAATTTTGTTAAACAAAGGCAGTATGAACTTGCCAAAAATGGAATCCAAGAATCAAGCGCCTACTTTGATTCTGCAAGTATTCATTTAGAAGAACTACAAGATAACACAAGACAAGAAGCTAAGAAGCTAAGCGATCGCAATGAAGCTATTTACAAAAACTTATACATAAGTATTCTTATCGTTTTAATTACTTCCATCATCCTAGCTATTGTAACCGGTTTTATTATGGGACGTTCCATTGGCAAACCAATTAGTAAAGCAACGAACAAACTTAAACTGTTAGCAAGTGGTCATTTAACAGGCGAACAAATCACAACAAAAAGAAAAGACGAAATTGGTGAAATGGTTCAAGCTATGAATACATTAAATATTAGTATGAAAGACATGATTACTAAAATTAGTCAAGTTTCAGAGGTCGTCTCATCCCAAAGTGAAGAGTTAACCCAATCAGCTCATGAAATTTCGATTGGCACTGAACAGGCTGCATCGACTCTACAAGAAATTGCGGCAGGCTCAGAAAAACAAGCAAATCATTCGAACGAACTATCCGCAATGTTCGGCACCTTTGTTGAGAATGTTCAAGTAACTGAAAAACGTGGAGAAGAGATATATAATACTTCTAATTCAGCTTTAACATTAACTAAAGAAGGTAAACAGTTAATGGAATCTTCTACGGAACAGATGACTAAAATTGAAATGATTGTAAAAGATTCCGTTCAGAAAGTTCAACATTTAGATGAAGAATCAAAAGAAATATATAAACTTGTTATTGTCATTAAGGACATTGCTGATCAAACGAATTTGCTTGCTTTAAATGCAGCAATTGAGGCAGCAAGGGCTGGTGAGCAAGGTCGAGGATTTGCTGTAGTTGCTGATGAAGTAAGAAAACTCGCTGAACAAGTTGCTCATTCTGTTACAGACATTTCAAGTATTGTATCAACTATTCAAAACGAATTTATTTCAGTCACTAAGACTCTAGAAAATGGTTATAAAGAAGTTGAAGTTGGTACAAAAAAAATTAAGGTTACAAGTGATACGTTTATGAAAATAAATGAATCTATTAAAGAAGTTGTAGATAGTATTAAAGAAATTTCCTCCACGCTAAAGAACTCAGTTGCGGAAAGCCGAGAAATGAATAATTCAATACAAGAAATTGCTGCTGTGACGGAGGAATCCCTAGCTGGAGTAGAACAAACTGCATCAATTGCTGAAGAAACGAATAGTTCTATGGAAGAGGTAACCGGCAGTGCTGACCAGTTAGCAACATTAGCAGAAGAATTAAACGAATTAATTAAACAATTTAAAATATAAAAATGTAACAGGTTCTATAAGGCCTAAAAACAAAGGAGGTGTCCGGAAAGTCGTATTATTGATTTTCGGATACCCTTTTCATGTTTCAAAACTTTGATTGCTTGCATTCTCGATTATCACATTTTGAGGGTATTCACTTTTCGGACAGCCTCATTCATCTTATAAATAAACGACTCACATTCAATATTTATGAAACGATGGGTCTTTTTTTGATTTCTCCTATCCTAACTAATAGAAACACCCATTTTTAATAAATCGTTCATAAATATATCTAACTAGAATATGTTATATTGTTTCACTTTAATTTTCATACACCATGACTTGCAGGGAGGGCTTTGTATGCCTAAAATTACTGAACAGATTGATTTACATGTTCCACTCAATACGATATGGGATTTTATTCATGTCATTGATAACTGGGCCTCACTAGTTCCAGGTTATATTCGTCACAATACACGAAGTAACCATAGCGTTGAAATTGAATGTAAAGTACAAGTTGGATTATTAAAGAAAAAGATCAAGCTTTACATAGATCTGACTGATTACAAAGAGTCCAACACGATGAATTTTCAGTTTAGAAGTGAATCAAAACAATTTACAGGAACGGGGACGGTAACATTCCACCTACTTAGTCCAGTACAAACACGAATGGCTATTTATGCTGAAATCATTACTAAAGGAGCAATGGCACCTATCATAAACACATTCATTACCAATACAAGACCAAATAACACCGGTGAAATTACCGCACTTCTCGAAGAAAAAATTAAAGACATGCAATGGACATCTAGAAATCAATCAAATGATAATCGTACCATCGCACACTAATATTTCGCCTTATGTAGACCAAATGAATCATATGAAAATCAAACTCAACTATCCCCAAAAACCCAACCATGCGACAATGGTTGGGTTTCTTAATCCAAACTTATTCTTAAAACACCTGGTCTAACAAGGCAAGTTTCATATATTTTGTACTATTTGCAACTGGGAGAGATACTTGTTCCCATTGGTGGTCACGAGCTAAATGTTTATCTGTTACTAAAAAATATTGATAAGAAACCTTTCCTGGCCGATCAGGTACCGGATCATTCCAAGTAGCATCTAAGTTATACCAACTTCCATTCACTTTCACTTTGTTCCACGCATGCCCTTCTCCATTCCCCATTCCCGTTACAAATAACGATTCAATCCCAACATCATTTAATAAAAATTGGACAGCTTTTGCATATCCTTCACAGACGGCCGTTTGCAGCAGTAAAGCGCCGACAATTGTATGAGACTCATCAGGTATCGTATTTGCTAAGTAATTATCGTAGTCATATTTTGTATGTTTTACTAAATAATCATGAATGGCCTTCACTTTTTCATAGTCATTTTGTATTCCACTCAACACGTTTCCTAAAATATGATTCTTTGCTTCTTCTAGTTTTCCTTTTAACATATGTACATCTGATTCCTTATACTTATAACCTAACTCTAGTATACCGTTAGACCAAAATCTACTAGTGGTATAATCGTAATAAAATATTTCCGGATGATCAGCCAATACGTTGTGTAGTGTATCAAAGGCGGTATCACTATCTGTCGTATATTCTTTAAGATTTACTTTATTTTCCATACCTTCTAAAGAACGTAAAATCGCATTGTATAATTCATCACCAGTTCTGACTACTTGCTTAGTAGATTTATTCGCTTCAGTAGATGAACTAAATTGACCCTTACTACTTTCATCCATACGTTGTTCAATATTTACACGTACTTCTTCCGTCTTTACAGTTGAATTATTTTCACCAATCCATTCGTTCACCCGTTCAGAAATCCCACTAACAAGATTCGTCCCGTCCATTAATTTTGGCAAATACATTAAAAACATGAGCGAACTAATGACAAAAAGACTTTTTGCCATCGACGGCCCCCACCGCATTCGAGCGAGTTGACGAAAAGACTGCGGCTTGATAAACAGTGTTAAAAATATACCGATACCAACCCCAACCACAACTTCAGCTTTTGGTAGACTTGGAAACTTAAACAAAACAATCAATGTGAGTAAACATGTTAACCAGTATAACCATTGATTCGTTTTTGATAATAGATGATTCCGTTTTATCATCAATGGGTAATAAATTCCAAGAATACCACTCAAACTGATCATTGCCGTTGACGGTTGTTCATATGTAAAAATATATTGAAATAAAATACCTCCGATTATTCCAACGATAACAAATAAAAAAATGAATTTTGCAGAACCGTACACTTTCTCCAGTGTTGGACCAAAAACAATTAAAAAGATTAGTAGGAAACATGCAACGAGTGGCGTTTCAGGATAAAAGATTGACGTCAAAAAATGTTGCCACTTTGTTTGAGTGAAGACCTCTACATGTTCACATAACGGACCTAGAAGAACAAAACTAATTAATACAAGTACAGCGGGGTAGCGTAAATTGAATCGTATTTTTGAATTGACCTTGAAAGACATATCAATCTCTCCCCATCTCCCTATTTTTACACCCCAAAATCTTTCCAATCTAAATTAACTATTTATAGAAAATCACTATATTTTAATTATAGCAAATTACATGATTATTACGAATGATTAAGCTATACTATATTCCGTTATAATCAATGTCGTCTCTATTCCACTACTTAAAATTAAGTAATCTATCTTAATTATTGCTATTCTATATTTTTTGATATTTATAAGTTATAATTTTACTATAAGAATTCTTTATTATAAGAGTAAGTACAAGGAGGGAGCCAAGTTGCTTACATGTTATGTGCATAACGATGCGGAGGCAATAGGAACATGTGTCGGTTGTGGTAAATTTATTTGTGAGAATTGTAACACAGAAATTAATGGGAAAAACTATTGTAAAAAGTGTGTTAGCGAGTTACTCGAAGAAAGTAAAAAGAAAATAGAAAAGCTCGAGGATCAATCTACAAAACAACAACCAATGGTATTCATGAATGCTGGTGGCGGTGGTGGTGCAAGTTCATCGTCATCATCATCGGCCAGTAATGGTTCCGGTAGACAAGTGAATCAATACACAAAAAATAAAATGATCACTGGTATTTTAGCTATTTTATTAGGTGGAATCGGTCTTCATAAGTTTTATCTTGGTAAATGGGGGCAAGGATTTATATATTTAATTTTCTTTTGGACATATATTCCAGCCATCATCGGATTCGTTGAAGGTATCATCTATCTTTTATCATCAGATGAAAGTTTTGCACGAAAGCATGATAAAGGTTTTCGAACGTATACTGTCTAATTTTATTATCGATTTATGCCCACTAGTAAACAAGAGGCAAATCTTTAAACTGATTTGCTTCTTGTTCTAATCCTATCCTTCCATTCATTTATTAACATTTCCATTTCTTTTAATTCAAACTTATCCGCCATCACTTCTTTATTAAAATCATTTTTATTTAAATCCATAAAAAACCATTGAAACCAAGTTAAAAAGGTGATAAATTATATAACAATATACTCATAGACGGGAAAATAAATAGAGATGGAGGGAAATGAATGGAACGATTCGTTACACTAGAAAAATTATATTGCCATCCCATTGTTCAAAAGTACGTTAGTCGGTCAGGAATGGCTCATGCGATTTCGGTTGCTGAAAAGGCATTTACCATTGCTGTTCAAACGGGAGTAAACCCAGATTTAGCAACAAAGGCCGGACTCTTACATGATATCGGTCATTATAAATGGTATACAGACGGGAAATGGGATTACGATTTATATAAAGAGAATGATATTCACGCGATCAAAGGAGCAGCACGTGCTCATAAACTTCTCGTTCGCTGTGGAGAAGATTTGCAAAACGCAAAACAAATCGCCCTGGCAATCCTACTTCATACAGATTCCTATTTACCAGATGGGAACTTACAACTAAACCCACTCCAACAAGTTGTCACAAAAGCGGATACGGATGATGAAGAACCTGGTGGAGGACACCATTACCGTCAAATTGACTACCAAACTGCCCTTACTCGAATTCAAAATCTTGACAAGAAAATCAATCAATATGTCCAATACAAAGTATGTAAACAAAGTAGCTAATTCTATTCCCATCTCCTCATGAGCCAAATCACAAAAACTAGAGGTTACGTTTATACGCAGCCTCTAGTTTTTTACGTAGCATACCCCAGTTAGTTATCGCTTCAGTTCATCTCTCCGCCAAAATTCCGATCAAACCAATTCCAAAAATCGACTTCCCCTAAAGAAGCGTACGTAATCTGTTTATTATCACGGAATTTTAGGAGCTCTTTTGTTGGGCCCGTTACAACCACCCCATAGCACTTCAAACCGTTTTTATCTACATAATGACGCATTTTTTGAAAATCACCCCTGTTTAAGTCCCATAAATAATTTTGTACATATTTTTCATTATCATTTAAAAAGGTTAACATATTTTTAAATGCCTTTTCATAATCCTCTTGCCGATTTTCAAGCGTTCGGTCGGATCCAGTCTCTCCTGAAAATTCTAAAAGCGTATATTGACTGAACCCCCAAATCCCTGTAACTGCACTAGTAAATGGAAAATTATCAAGTGTCGGCATGTTGGAACCACCTGTATCGACCGCAAACCATGTTACATCTATGTCATAGTCACTCATCATTTTATTTATTTGGTCAATATCATAAAGATTATCAAACGAAATTGCTAGTTCCGAAACCGTTCCTTCAGGTAATTTATCCAAAGCACCCCAAGTCTCCCTTAATCCATTTGCTAAAGACTCTTTATTCTCCTTGTATAACTCTTCTTTAATAGCTGGGTAGAAAAATTCTAGTTTTACATCATAACTTCCATCCACCCAACTTCTCGTTATATTTAATTGATTGAAAAACATTTTCCCATGAATTTCACCAATTGTTTCTGTATCCCTACCTATCTGTCTCGACAGTTCATAATCCATACTTGCAGTGAAAAATGCACTCGTAGCAGATCCACCACCTCTAGCTATTACATTTGGCATCGTCACCTCTGTCGTCGTTAACATCGCTTGCTTTGCCCGATTAAGTTTACTATTATCAGAATCGATAAACTGCCCATAATATAGCCCCGTTAACAAACTAAGAACAACCATTAATATAATTAAACTAACGATTACAGTAAAAACATTATTCATCCGATTTTTCCACTTTGCTCGGCGAAGAATTTTATTTTGTTTTTTCACCGATGACATATTTAGCGTTTCTGGACTGGAATTTAACGGTTTGAGCACATTCTCTTGTTCCTTTAATTTTCCATCTAACCATTCTCTACATTCTCCACATGTTTCTAAATGGTTATCGACTTCTCTACTCTCTTCCCCACTACACTTTCCCTCCAAATAGTTATCCATTAACTTCTGAACCTCTTTACAATTCATCTCAACTCCACCTTCTATCCCTTATTACTTGACGTCAAATATTTTTGTACTTCATTTCTCGCCCGGAAAATGGTTACCTTAACATTTGCAAGTGTCATATCTAACACATTTGCAATCTCTTGATATGAAAAATGGTAATAGTCTCTAAGAACAATAGCAGTCCTCTTTTGTATTGATAGGCGTTGAACCGCTTGAAACCATTCATTTATTTCATGTTTCGTGAAAAATTCACTTTCCGCACTTTGAGACATTTTTGCTTCGGTAAACGGTTCCTCAACGTACACGACTCGTTTATCTTTCCGCCAAAAATCAATAAATGTATGATAGGCAACTTTAAATAACCACGGTCTTATTTTTTCATCGTCATAACTTTCTACATAAAAGTAAGCGCGATAGAAAGTTTCTTGAACGATATCCTCAGTTAATTGAACATTTTTACAAAGGGTAAAAACATAATGATATACATCTTGAAAGTAAAGCTGATAAATTTCTTCTAAACCAAGATTCCTTTCCATCGTGCCCCCCTTTCACTATAACCACGTTTAAGTTTCAAAAAAGTTACAAGTAAAAATCAATATAATCTCAATTTATACAAAAGGGTAAAATTCTTAAAATTCATTAATTAGGCTGGAAATCAATATCGTTCTTTGTTATAATCAAAAACCAAAGGAGGTGACATCAAAAAGGTAGAAAATTTTAGGCGATTCAAGAATTACTTTTCCTAATTTCACAACGTCTCTTTTACAAAAAGAAGGGGTTTTTTCTCAAAGAGTTTACGAACAAATTGACAAAAAACATCCGGTGCTTGTAAGCTTTTCGCAACTTACAATCGTTCCCTGTAAAGAGACTGCCAGATTGTGAAAATATGAAAACTAATTCCAGCCTAAAACCAATGAAAACCACTTTTATTTGAATCTAAATGTTCCTCATAAGCGATTCACTGTGGTTTTTCCCCCTTCGTATCTTTGTTTCCACTGTCTTATAATCTCTTAGTAAACACGAAAAAAACATACACACAAATTTACGATTTGCCTATTTCCTTTACAGAAAAAAATCAGTGGTTTCATCTATTTCAAATGCGAAAAAAAAATCAATCTGGAAAGGAAGAGTTGATGAGTTTTTCGAAACAAAAATTAAATAGTGTCTTTTGGATTTCCGCTATATTTATTGCTGTATTTGTTATCATTGGAGCTATTTTCCCTAACACCTTTGCTAAATACGCAAATACTGTCTATGATTATACTGCTTCAAGTTTTGGCTGGCTATATTTGTTAGCGATGTTTATATTTGTTGTGTTTCTCGTGTACATGGCTGCTAGTAAATATGGCAGAATCCGATTAGGTGGAAAAAACCAGAAGCCTGAATACTCTCTGTTTGCCTGGATTAGTATGTTATTTTCCGCTGGATTTGGAATTGCCCTCGTCTTCTATGGTGTTGGCGAACCGATGTCGCATTTTTTTACACCACCAATGAAAGATGTGAAGCCACTTTCAGAAGAAGCGGCCCGACTTGCAATGGATTATTCATTTTTCCATTATGGTGTGAGTCAATGGTCTGTCTTTGCTGTCGTTGGTTTATGTATGGCATATTTTCAATTCCGAAAAAAGAAGAACGGCTTGATTTCCACATCGCTTGAACCACTCATTGGAAAGAAAAAGCAAGTAAAACCGTTGAAACGTCTCATTGATATTCTAGCTATTGTAGCAACAATTATTGGGATTGCAACTTCAATCGGGCTTGGTGTTGCACAAATGAATGGTGGATTACACACTGTATTTGGTATTTCTAACGGTACAGGCACACAACTTATTATTATTGTCGTCATGGCAGTTATGTTTATCACTTCCTCTTCAACAGGACTTGATAAAGGAATTAAATGGCTTAGTACTATTAATCTTGGAGTTGCCATCGCCCTCATGTTATTCGTCTTTTTTGCAGGTCCGACGGTATTTATACTTGAGACATTTACTGTCGCTTTAGGTGATTATTTCTCTAACTTTATTAGTTACAGTTTGCGGCTTACCCCGTATACAGGAGAAACATGGGTGAAGGAATGGACCGTCTTTTATTGGGCATGGGTCATTGCTTGGTCACCATTTGTCGGGGCATTCATTGCACGAATTTCAAAAGGACGAACGATTCGTGAATTTATTTTTGGAGTACTCGTCGCTCCACCGGCAATCGCTGTTGTGTGGATGGCCATTTTTGGAGGCACAGCACTTCATATGGACTTGTTTGAAGGGACAAAAATTGCTGCAGCTGTTAATAATGATATTACGAGCGCATTATTTACGACATTTGAGGGACTTCCACTATCAACTATTTTATCTGTCGTTTCACTGCTTTTAATACTCACCTTTTTAGTGACATCAGCAGATTCAGCCGTTTATATTTTAGGAAGTATGTCTAGTAATGGTAGCCTAAATCCCCCACTTTTAATTCGAATTGTCTGGGGAGTACTATTAAGTTCCATCGCAGCTGTTCTTTTACTATCAAGCGGGTTAACTGGCCTACAAACAGCTTCACTCGTTGCCGCTCTCCCGTTTACTATTATCGTTCTTCTCATGATTGTTTCATTCGTAAAAGACTTAAGACATGAAACCGTGCCTATTCAAGAGACGAATAAACAGAAAGAAGCATCATTACAGAAAGAAGCGAAACTTAACAAGGGGAAGCATGTAAAAAAAGAAATAGGGTCGAACAAAGTGAGTCCTGTAACGATACAAAAAAATTTATCATAATAGAAAAACTATGTGGGAGCTGTTCAATAAGTACGGCTCTTTTTTTTGCTATCAAGAATCACCTCTGAACTACTGTTCTCGTCTCGTTAAGGCTAGTACACCTGAACTTTCTTATCCCCTTATTAAATGTAGAAAAATTTTTTATCCATTTTATATCGATTCCTCTATAACTATAGTGAATGGAGGTGATAAGGATGAAATTTACGAAAATAGTAAAAACAAACTTTAACTTAGTTTATCAATCTGGTTTAAATCAAGATGGCAAACCAACATACAAAAGGAAAAACTACAACAATGTAAAGTCAACAAGTTCAGATGAAACGATTTATCAAGTAGCACAAGCTCTCGCATCATTATGCGTCTATTCACTTGAGACGATTGAGCGAGATGACAAAAAGGAAATATATGGATAATAACTGGGGTATGAAGGAGGTCATTTAAAATGGATAAAAATTTAGAGCTTATCTTTTTAACTACAGACGGGAAAACTGTTCGTATTACTGTAAATGATCCAAGAAGTGATCTAAATGAAGAAACAATTAAAAATGTGATGGAAACAATTATTGGATTAGATGTTTTCCAATCCACAAATGGTGCATCGCTTGCATCAATTAAAGAAGCAAAAATAGTTGAACAATCAGTTCAAGTTTTTGATCTTGATTAACATAGCTTAACTCTTGAGACGAAAGCCGGATAATGAATCCGGCTTATTTACATATAGCTCACCCTTCCATTCGTAAAAAATACCATACAGAGTTACAAAACATTCGTACTTGCTGCTCTAATTCAGTCATTGAAAAAGAATGCTGAAACGGTTTAATTAATGATTGAAGAACAGCCGTACGAGTTCGTTTCTGGTTAAGTTCTTCACAAATTGCATGAAATAAATCCCGTTGCTCGTTCGTAAACGAAGCCTTCGTTTCAATATCTTTAGCCATCGTAAGTAGTTCAGCTTTTGACAACACTTTTCGGTTTATTTTCGTCCTTATATATGATAATGATTCTGGATCTAATAATGTGAACTTCTTCTCAACCATCTCTCCTTTTATCTTTTCTAAGTAAGTAATAATAATTTCAACTAATTGATTAATCGAATAAGATGTATTCGTAATTTTAAGAGCAAATAGCATATGTTGGATCATACCAAAAAATAAAATAGAAAGTTCAAATGCATAATTTCGAATCTCATCACCATAAACTTCAATAAAACGATTTGATAACCACTCCAACTCATAAATCCGGTGGTGCAGCACAAGTTTTCTTAATTCCGTTTCATTTGAGTTTAAAATCGCTTCAAATAACGCACTTAACTTATTTTTTTCATTTAAATTAATTAAAACAGAAATTTGCTCAATTAATATTTGCCGATTTTTTTCATCTTTTCCCACTTGCATTTCCATTCGTATTTGACTCGCATCATAGCGCAACCCTTCTAAGATTTCAGCAATACAGTCGTTTTTCGATGTAAAATAGTTGTAAAATGTTCCTTTAGAAATATTCGCATGGTCAATAATATCTTGAATCGAAGTTTGCTGAATTCCTTTTTCAATAAATAGTTTTAAAGCGATATCCGCTACTTTTCTTTTCCGTTTATTCATCGAATCTCCACTACCTTTTATTGTCAGTATAATCATAGTTTTAAAGAAAAACAACATTTCTTATACCCTTAGTTCAAATTAGTTGCACGAAATATACAAAGAGTATAGAATAAGCAAATGGAAAATAATTTTGGATCGAGGGGAAGTCTATGGATCAAGATTTACAACTAAAAAAACCACCATATTTAATGATTACGGTGTTATTTGTTGGTGCATTTGTATCGTTCTTAAATAATTCTTTATTGAACGTTGCCCTACCTTCTATTATGGAAGACTTAAACATTAAAAACTATTCCACCGTTCAATGGCTCGCAACAGGTTACATGCTCATTAGTGGTGTGTTAATTCCTGCAACTGCTTTTCTCATTACCCGCTTTACAAACCGCAATTTATTTATCACATCAACAGCAATATTTACACTTGGAACAGCAATGGCAGCTTTTGCTCCGAATTTCGGTGTTTTACTTGCTGGACGGATGGTGCAAGCAGCTGGTTCTTCTGTAATGGGGCCACTATTGATGAATGTCATGCTCGTCAGTTTTCCTCGTGAGAAGCGCGGGACGGCTATGGGTGTTTTTGGTCTCGTTATGATTACTGCTCCGGCCATTGGACCAACATTATCTGGCTATATTGTCGAATATTATCATTGGCGCCTTTTATTTGAGATGATTCTTCCACTTGCCATCATCAGTCTTATCCTTGCGATTTGGAAATTAGATAATGTCATGGAAGTAAATAAAAATGCTTCGATTGATTATTTATCTGTTATTCTTTCTACGTTTGGTTTCGGAGGATTATTGTATGGATTTAGTGCAGCAAGTACTGATGGTTGGAATGATTCAATTGTGCTGGCAACACTACTTGTAGGCGGTATTTCTTTAATTATTTTTATCATTCGCCAGTTAAAAATGGAACAACCATTATTAGATTTACGTGTTTATAAATATCCGATGTTTGCTTTAGCATCCGTGATTGCTATCGTCAACTCAGTCGCCATGTTTTCCGGGATGATTTTAACTCCTGCTTATGTCCAAAATGTTCGAGGAATTTCACCTTTAGATTCAGGATTAATGATGCTTCCCGGCGCAATTGTGATGGGGATTATGTCACCAATTACTGGTAAGCTATTTGACAAATACGGTCCACGAATATTAGGTGTAATCGGTCTTACCCTTACAGCGATATCAACGTATTTACTTTCTGAATTAAAAATTGACTCAACTTATACTTATATTATTTCTATTTACACGTTACGAATGTTCGGAATGTCCATGGTTATGATGCCAATTATGACGAACGGACTAAACCAATTACCAAATCGGCTAAATCCACATGGCACAGCAGTGAATAACACAGCACAGCAAGTATCTGGTTCAATTGGGACAGCTATTCTCGTTTCGGTTATGAACAATCGAGCTCAAAGTGAGGGCGAAAAGTTATTTTCATCCGTTGATCCAACAACATTAACAGAAAGCTCCACTGCATTACTCGGAAAACAAGCATTACTTGTCGGTATTCAACATGCCTTTTTCATCGCTTTCATTATTAATATTATCGTACTCGTCCTTTCATTCTTTGTAAAACGTGTCGAAGTTTCACATACAGCGATTAGCAAGCAAAAAAAAGAAGAGAAAGTTGCGGTGACAAATTAATATTTTCTTAACATAGGTGAAAAGTCCTGTTGACAACAGTGCATAAACTCATTAAAATTGAGTCTAAATTAAATAAATATTCTTTTAACTCTTATAAAGAGAGGTGGAGGGACTGGCCCTGTGAAACCTCGGCAACCATTGACAATGTCAAACGGTGCCAATTCCAGCAGATTTATTTTTTAAAATCTGAAATATAAGAGGTTAAGTGATATCTTAACTATTCACACGACCTCTTAAATTTTTTAGGGGTCGTTTTTATTTTAGTGAGGTGATGCAATGATAACAATAACATTTAACTAATCACTTAGAAAAAGGAAACTTTAACCTATGAAAGGGGAATGAATCATGGCAGTTGAAAAGTTTCAAGTCAAAGCAACACTAAAAGAAGGTTTTTTAGTAGAAACCGAAGCACGAGGACATCGGGTGATTGTCGATGAACCAAAAAATCTTGGCGGTACAGATCAAAATATGAATCCGGTTGAACTCCTACTATCAGCTCTAGGTGCATGCCAATCAATCGTCATTCAAACGTATGCAAAACAATTTGGAATACAGTTAGACCACCTTACCATTGATTTAGAAGGCGAGTTAGATACTGACGGCTTTCTAAATAAATCCGATGTTCGTCCAGGTTATTCGAATATCCGTTCTACCTATCATATAACAACGGATGAATCTGAAGAAAAACTTGACGAATTCATTCAATTTGTAGAAGCACATTGCCCAGTCGGTGATACAATTCTTAACCCAGTTAACTTAACATCTCGTCTCGTTGTAAATAACTTAGTTAAATAAGCAATTGAAACAGTGTTTTCTGTCTTTTTTATTTCTAATACCAAGTATTTATATCAAAGTACTTTGTATTAGATAATACAACTAAGATTACACGTTTTAAATTTATTAAATTCCCTTTTTTTAAGGGACTTCTAGTGAATAAAGTTAAAAACAAATCTGAAAGGATGTAATTCAATGAAAAAACAAATCTGTTTAAACGGCTTTATCCAAAACTTCCCCTCCCCACATTCAACAGGCCTATGGAAACATGAAAAAAGTAAAGGCCACGAACATAATCGCTTATCCTATTGGGTAGAAACAGCACAACTATTAGAAAAGGGAAAGTTTGACGCGATGTTTATTGCAGATGTGTTAGGAACATATAGCGTTTATAAAAACAGTTATCATCCAGCTGTTGAAAAGGCAGTTCAATTTCCAGCACATGATCCACTTCTATCTATCTCAGCTATGGCATTGACAACAAAAAATCTTGGCTTTGCAGTAACCATTTCAACGACATATTCACACCCTTACACACTAGCACGACAATTATCAACGCTCGATCATTTAACTGAAGGTCGAATTGGTTGGAATATTGTCACATCCTACTTAGAAAGTGAAGCGGCAAATCTTGGATTATCTGGTCGTCCTACTCATGAAGCAAGGTACGGTCGTGCAGATGAATTTTTAGAAGTTGTTTATAAACTTTGGGAGCATAGTTGGGACGACAATGCAATTCTTTTTGACAAAGATAATGATCGCTTTGTAGACGCAACTAAAGTACACGAAATCAAACATAGGGGCAAATATTATTCGGTCACTGGTCCACATCTCGTTGAACCATCACCACAACGAACGCCAGTTTTATTCCAAGCTGGTTCCTCACCAAGAGGAAGGAAATTTGCCGCCAAACATGCTGAGGCTGTTTTTACCAAGCATACTTCACTAGCATCATTACGTGCCTATGCTAAAGATATACACCGGCTTACTCGTGCTCACGGAAGAAACCCAAATGATATTAAAATATTTCCGCTCATTTTACCAATTATTGGTTCAACAGAAGAAGAAGCACACCGAAATTATGAGGAATTAAAAAAATATGTTAGCTATGAAGGAACCCTGTCCCTTCTTTCTGGTCACACTGGGATTGACTACTCTACTTTTGATCCGGATGTTTATATTACAGAAATGGAAACGGAAGCAATGCAAGGTAATCTAGACTTGTATGCAAAAGATCCAACTAAAAAATGGACCTTAAGAGAAGCGATTTTAAATCACGGACTTGGTAACGGTGCTGTTAAATTTATTGGTACACCAGAACAAATTGCTGAAAAAATGGAATTATGGGCAACAGAAGGCGATGTAGATGGGTTTAATATTGCACAAGTGTACTCACCGGGCACTTTCTATGAATTCGTTAATCATGTCGTTCCGGAATTACAAAAACGAGGGATTTATCGAACGGAATATGAAGGGGCAACGTTAAGGGAAAATCTGTTTGGAAAAGGTAGAGTTCATTTACCTATTAATCATCCTGGTAAGCAATTCTCAATATTACAAACAAATAAATAATGAAAAGGAGGAAGCAAAATGAATGAGCTAGAACGATATGTTTGGAGCGGTGTTGGTTTATTTGTTATCCTCATGATAGGCCTCGGCCTGTATAGCAGCAGAGGGACAAAAAGTATAAGCGATTTTACGATTGGTGGCGGCAAATTAGGACCGGTTCTGTTAGGCTTGTCTTTTGCAGCAACTTATTTAAGTGCCGCTGTTTTCTTAGGCTACCCGGGTTGGTCTTATCAATGGGGATATGCAAATCTTTGGTTATTATTAGGAATTTTAGGCGGTGGTCCACTTGGCGCAGTTCTTGTCGCAAAGCACGTGCGAAAAATCAATTCCAAACAAAAGTCTTTATCCCTCTCCGATTGGTTAGGTGACTTTTATAATAGTAATATATTACGTATAGGCACTGGCCTCATCTTGTTATTTAATATTTTTTATATTGCAGGACAATTTGTTGCTGGAGCCCGAGTTTTTGAATACACCCTTGGCATTTCTTATAAAGTAGCTTTAATTTTTATTGCTGCCATTGTCATTCTTTATGTGTTTATTGGAGGGACACTAGCTGATGTTTATACGGATGCCGTCCAAGTTTTCCTAATGGCCATTGCTGGTCTAATTATCTTTATTTCAGGAATCGTTCTATTTTGGGAGGGGAGTGTAACGGCAACATTCCAGGAAATAACAGCCAAACTCGCCAGCCAAAACCAAAGTTATGTAACAATTTTCAACTCAGAATCAACCTATTTTGATTCTCTGTCTGCTGTCATAGGTGCATTTTTAATCCAGATGGCTTTTGCAGTATCGGCACCTCAACTTTTCAATAAAGTTCTCGGATTAAAAAACGAAAAAGATATAGGTAAAATGATTGTTGTCTATGTCACCACAATGGTTTTCTGTGTCATCGTTCTATTCGGTGGTCTATATAGCCGAGCCTATTTGGGTGACGGTATCGCCGTTAGCGATATGGCTTTAATGGAATACATCGTTCAAGTATTTCCAGCATTCATGGCAGCTTTTATGGTTATTGTCATTTTAGCTGCGGCTCTATCCACAACAGACGGATTATTTGTCTCGATTTCCACCGTTTTCGCAAATGATATTTTTCTAAAAGTAATCGTAAAACAAGGTTTTCTAAAAATAAATGAGGACAAAGCAGAAAGAATTGCTTTACACATTAGTAGATATTCTGTTCTTCTCACCGGAATTCTTGCATATTGGATTGTATTAAATCCACCGAAGTCGATGGGAGACATTATATGGATAGGTATTTCCGGTGTTGCAGCGGGCACGGTTGGACCGGTACTATATGCAGTTTTTGGTAAAGATCAAGCATCCGGTCGTGCAGCTGAACTTTCAATGATTATAGGCTTAGTTTCTTATTTTATTCTCTATTTTGGTGGGATTGAAAAAAGTACAATGGCTGCAGGTGCATGGGCAACATTAATTGGAATCGGAGTTATGTTCTTATTCGCAAAAATAATAAAAATACCTACACCTGACTTAGAGCATGGGAGAACATCAAGTTCTTCGTGAAATTAAATAAGGAGTGTGAAAAAAATGTTTGTTAACCCAATGCTATCTATTTGGTTATATGGCACAATCCTATTTTTATCCATTACCGGTCTATCACTGTGGAAATGGTATTTTAAATAAAAATAAGTGTTTTAGATATGTCGAGAACTCTCGTTACTTCTAGCCATGAGTTGTTGACATATTAAGCCATTGTTTAATTGACAAACAAGGTTTTGTCATCAATGAACTCACGACTACATTTGAGTGTCTCCTTGCGTAAATGATGATATATTTCAAGAGTGATAGATTATCAAAATTACGTGTACAAATGGAGAGACTACCAAACTGTTAGATTGCTTCCCTGTCAATCTTTTATATGATTCTATTAGGAGCGTTCGAGTTGTAGTCATTTCTAACTAATGTTTGTCCTATGTTTCAATTCATTAGATAATAAAACTGCCACTTTATACAAATTTACTTATATAAAGTGGCACAATCTATTACTAGGCCAGCTTATAACCACAGTTCGGACAAAATTTCGTTCCAGGATTCTTCTCTCCACAATTTGGGCAGAAATTCACCTTTTTCGACTCACTGCCTTCCGTTACTCCTGGTTGAAGTTGAGTGCTTTCTTTCTCTTTTTCCTTTTTCCCTTCATCCTCTTCCATATCTTCCATCATCTCTTTGGCCATGTTCATACCCATCATCATCCCTGCCATATCAGAAGCCACGCCGCCACCAGACATTTTTCCGGAACTCATCCCATCAATCATGGACACTTGTTGATATTTTTTCATATCACCGACCATGCCGAAAGAGGCATTTTTCGTTATCATATCTTGAATTTCTTTCGGATAGTTAAAACTCATAATATGAAAACGTGTAATTGTTAGCCCATCATCTACTATTTGCATATCCAAATCTTCTTTAATCCCACTTGCAATCTCATGGGCATTCGCTTGCAAATTAAACATATCTTTTCCTTCTTTAGAAATCCATTTCATCAGTAGTTGATCGAGTACTGCGGTAATGCGAATTTTCACATCTTCCACTAAATAACTATTTTTAACTCCCGCAATTTTATCAATTAAGGCGATATAATCATTTACTTTAAATTGGAAAGTACCATTAGCACGAATAGGCATTCCCCCTGGCATACCTGGTGTTGGGATATTAATTGCATTTTTCGTTCCCCATTTTACAGTAAATTCTTTCGTGTTTACAAAGAGGACTTCCACACGCATACCGCTATTAAAACCGAATTTAAACCCTTTTAACGTGGAAAGGAATGGAATGATTTCTGACTCAATATTATAGTCCCCCTCGTCTGTGAATATCCCTTCTACTTTACCATTGTATAAAAAAACCGCATCTTGACCGGGACGAATAATTAACTTACTTCCCTTTTTAATTTCACGATTCGTCCATTTCCAAAAAATCATATCATCGCGAAACTCTTCCCACTCAACAACATTCGCAAACTGATTTTTAAAAAAAGCCATTTCATCAAATCCTTTCCCTGTGAAAAAAAACATTCATACCTAATTCCATTAAAAACTTCCGCGGCTCCCACTATGTGAATGCCCACCACCAGTAATTCCACCGCCACCTCCACCACTAGAGTTCGACGACGGTTTCTTTACTTTTGTAACTGTCGTACGGATATAGTCATCTCTACTGTCAATTACTCGCGATGTCTTTTCATCTAGATAAGTTCGATTATTTACCGTAATTCGGCCGCCACTCGTATATACAAATGAAAAAACAACGATTCCACCCAAAATACTTGCGATAATTAATTGGAACCACCATCGCAAGAAAATATTCGCAGGTTCTCCATCCATATAATGATCCACCGATTCAATAAACTGTTGGAAAGCGAGGCCATAATTCCCTCCACTTAAGGCTGGTGTAATTTCATCGCGAATCTTGTTTAAGCGGCTATCGTTTAAATATAATTTTCCTTTATAAAAACCTGCCAAATAAACTTCGCGATTATACATGTCTAATGTAATCATTGCTACATTCCACTTATTCAAGCCTTGTTCTTCTATCTTTTCGTCATAAAAATCTTCTGTATATTGCTTTACGTCGATACTCGGATCATCAACAGTAACAATTAATATATCCGTATCCCATTTTGACCCAATTTCATTCGCAAGTGATTCCAGCTCTTTAGCTTCATTTTCCGATAAAATGTTTGCACCGTCAAATACCTTTTGACTTAAAGCAAAAACTTCAGGTGTCTTACCAAGAATCATTAAAAATAAAATAATTCCTATAAACCATGATATTTTTTTCATCATAATAGACCGCCCCCCATCATAAAGGTGACAAGTCTCAAAATAACTAATGTTCCAGCAGTAATTCCGGCAAACCAACCGGCAATTTTCCCACGACTAATTGGAGGCTTCCCAACAACTTTTCCAGTCTGTCCATTCATAGCAAAAATATAATCCTTTTGCCGATAATTATACGTGACCATCCATATGGGAAGGAGTACATAGTAACTTTTCACTTTCTTACTATTAATATGTTTTTGGTCAGGAATAAAAGTAGAATAACCACTTACTGTTGTTTGAACATATGAATCTATGAAATTTTGTATTTTTGATTTTGCCCTTGGAAGTAGGTCATTATCATCATAATTATATTTCTCCGCGATATAGCCTGCTAAATACGGTGTTTTAAACTCTTTTAATTGATCATATCGATATGGTTCAAGCTTATCCATTAAGCCATCTTCCATTTTTTCAGACGCATCAACAGGTATTTTTAAATAATCTAAATTAATATCGCGAAACACACGGTAATGTTTTGTTTCTGTATAAATATACTCCCCGCTCGTATACGTCCGTACTCGGGTTGCATTACCCGAAACTTGAACTCGACTATTCAAATCAAACATCCAAAAAGGAACATACATCCCTGTGATCTTTTTTATACGATCAGCAGTCATGAAGTCACTTGGAGTCACTAAACCATGTTTACACCATTTTTTAAAAGCGGCAACTGCTTCGTCCTTACTGATTGAAAAAGGAATAACTAATGACGGTGCAAGTGTACCCGAAACACGATCACTAATAACAACACCTGCTCCGCAAAAGCTACATATAGTCGCAACCGTGTCCGCATCCGTAATTAAAATCGCACCACAATTTTCACAATGATATTCTTTCGTCTCATCTTCTGAAAAAGTCGTTGTAATAAATTCCTCAGAAAAATTTTCTATTGCATCTTGTCGTCCACATGAATGACAAGTTAGTTTTCCCGTTTCACTGTCAAAAACCATATCATCGCCACAATTAGGGCATTTGTAATGAATGACCATATTTTTCCTCCTAGCTCCACCTATGAAAAAGGGATTAAGCTGCAACGTTTAACTGTATTTATCAGTATTCCCCCTGCTTCATTAGCGGGGGAACCATGATGTTAAAAAATTCAGTAGGGATTCAAACCCGACTGAATAAATGGTCACAACTTAATCGAATAACAAAAGTAAACAATAGATTAAATACTTTGAGGCAATAGTTTCCTATTACTCTTTATTTAACTTCGCCTTCAATCTAGCGAGCTCATCATCTACACTTACCTGTTTATCATATTTTGATGCAAGATCTTCAATATCATCCTTTGGAGCTTTGTTTAACTCTGCCATTGCATTTGCTTCGTCTAGAGCACGATTCACTTTATCTTCCATCCGGCCGAATCCTGCTGCTGTATTGTTAGCGTCCGTCACCGAAGAGCCAATTTTATTTATACGCTCTTGGGTTTTTGCAACTGACCATTTCGCCTTTAACATTCTTCTTTTCGCTTCTAATTCATTAATATCTGAGACAAGTTTATCATGCATTTGTCTCATCTGATGTGCATTTGATTCAGCTAAATCGTAAGCTTGCTGAAGCTCTGCTTGTTTTTCCGTAATTTGTGTTTTTCTTTCAAGAAACTTTCTGGCATCATCTTCATTCCCGGCTTCTAATGCTTTTATTGCATATTTCTCCATTTTTTCAGCATCCGCCTTACTTTCTTCAAGCACACGTTTTGCTCGCTGTTCTTCTGCCATAACTGAAGCTGTCTCTGCCTTCACCTTACCTAAATCACGATTTAAATTACGTAAATATTGATCAATCATTTTCTCCGGATTTTCAGCTTTATCCAATAATGCATTCATATTACTTGTCATAATATCTTTAAACCTAGTTAGAATACTCATTGATTTCCCTCCTAAAAAATTTGTTAGTATATATACTGAATTAGATAGCAAAAAGATTCATTTTTTTAGGTGAATTTTTTAAGCACCCATTAAAATGAATTTACTAGGAATTCAATCCATTTTCATGTGAAAGAATCACTTTTTCATCGATAAGCGAAATTTGTGTAAAATGATTTTCAAAGGAAAATGGAACACATATCTAGAAAAAAGAGAGAAGGCTCTCTATCATAAATGTATGCACACTAGGCAAATACATTTTAAAAAAGAGGCCTTCTAATAAATTAAATTATAACAAAAATATATGTGCTTTTAAAGGAAATCGTTTTATCGTTGTCCTTATGTTATATTAAAATAACTAATATGCAATAAATTTTTATATGAGAGGATTTTATAAATGAACATGAATATTGGCTTTATCGGTTGTGGAAATATGGCGACAGCGATGATAAGTGGTATAATCCATTCGGGCTATGCCCCATTTGAAAATGTATATGCTTCAAATCGATCATACCAAAAATTAATAGATGTAAAGGAAAAATTCAACATCAACATAACAGAAAGCAATGTGGAAGTTGCTAAAAACTGCCATATTATTTTTCTATCCGTTACTCCAAATATGTACCCAATCGTTATTAATGAAATTAAGGATGAGATTCAGGAAGATACGATTATTATCCTCATCGCAGCTGGTCAAACAATAAAAGAAAATGAAACACGCTTTCATAAAGCTACTAAAATGATTAAAGCAATGCCTAATACCCCTGTTCTTGTCGAAGAAGGAATGACTGCTATTAGTTGTAACCAATTCATTACAGAAACAGATAAACAAGAACTGCATGAATTATTTGAAAGTTTTGGTAAAGTAGCGTTTATTGATGAAAATTATATGGATATTGCTAGTGCAATATGCGGTTCATCACCAGCATTTGCTTATATATTTATGGAGTCACTTGCTGATAGTGCCGTACTATATGGTTTACCGAGAAACCTTGCCTATACTTTCGCTGCCCAAGCCCTTTTAGGCTCAGCGAAAATGTTACTTACTACAGGTAATCATCCCGGAAAGTTAAAAGATGATGTTTGTTCACCCGGTGGCACAACAATTGAATCTGTCGCTATTCTTGAAGATAGTGGCTTTCGTTCAGCTATTATAAATGCCGTAAAAGCAAACATGGAGAAAATGTCAAAATAACACATTCAGAGTTGGAGTAAAAGGATATATTGATGTTTGATTATATACAATTTGCTGAATCACTTTTCTCATCAAGATTATTTGTTTCCTTATTGGATAACAAATCCACCATCAAAAAAAATGATGATGGATTTGTCACTTTTTATTCAATCCATTAGTTAGATGGACGAAATGTAGCAACTGCTTCTTGAATTGGTGTATCACCGGAAACAAGATCAAAAGCACGTTATATATCCACAGCAATCTCAGGACTAGGAGTATTATGTAGTGTAACGTAATGGCTTACATTTTCTTTCCCATTGTTTGTAAAAGAAAGTTCTTCATCTCCAGTTACTGTAATTAGGTCATCCTTTTTTACATATATCTCGTTTCCATTAATATTAAAACTTCCTTCACCCTTTAATACAAGTAGAAATAATTTTGCTCCTGGATGTTTGTGGCTTGGTAATACTTGTCCAGGTTGAAAGTTTAAAATAAACACCGTCGAATATACCTCATTAAAAATAACGCGTTTCGTAAATTTTCCACTTTTATATTCAATTTATTCTTGAATGTTTTGTTTTTCCATTAATATCCGCTTCCTTTCTTTTGACCAAACTTTTGTCTATCGTTTCCAAACGGAAGAAAAATATGTTTTACAACTATCTTGTCACCACTTCTTTCCAATAAAAAAACAGTGCATGACATTTGCACTGTTTTGTCGACACGACAGGAGACCCAACCATACGAAAATACCTACTTTTCGTCCAAATCAATAACCTTGTAGATCCATGTACACTGGATGTAGAATGTTTGTCAAACCATCATATAATAATAACCAAAAATAAGTTATTTATCCAAAAGCTAACCCATATGTCAGAAATTAATCTATAGGTACCCCATGCCCTTGCAAGTCATCAATCCTTCCGGTGACTGTTAAAACGATACTTCGTTTATCCATGATAAATATTGACAGAATTCGGTGTAGAGTGGCACTTAAATGTAAACCTATTGAGACGGAAACGACATAGCTGGTTGAGCCTCCTGTCAGGTCACTTTTTCTTTACATATATATTTTATCAAACAAAACATGAGAAATCTGTGACATTTATGTTAACGCTTACATTACCGATTAGGTCTATCCGGAAAGTGGAAATTCTAAAAAAATACGATAATCAAGAGGATTGATATATCAAGATTATAAAACTTGAATTGGGGGCATCCGGAAATCAAAATCTGACTTTCTGGACAGCCCCCTAGTATATCATCTATTTTTCAGTCTCTATTGTAATCCGGCTTTCCACTTGTAATGCTATTGATAATAGATGAAGAAACAATTGTTGCGTCGAAGTTATATCATCATATTGTTCATAATATAAAAGAATATGCGTAACAATTTCCTCCGTTGCTTTTATATCAAAATGGTAAAAATCAATAATTGGGAAGTACAATGAATTGCCAATTGGAATTAATGTACCAGCCACAATTTCCCCTTCTTGAGCAGCCACCGCTTCATGATCGTAAATATTTACATCTAACGGCTTTTTATCAAAAATATCCATTAATACAAGTGCGTTATCATTGTATTTATAAACAACTTGATAAAATTTCGGTTCCGCCTTCCCCCATTCCCTTAGCCAAGCTGGGATAATCGACTTTTTCCGATAATGATATTTCTGTTTTTGTATATATTCTTCTATTGCCTGGTGACCATCTATTTCTTGATTTAGAGCATACCACCAAAATAAGTTATTCACTAATAACGGTTTTTTCTCCTCTGTTGTCGGATGGAAAACAGTAAATTCGTCAATAAAAGGTTTTGCTTCAAAATAAAATTGACCGAACATATATTTTACAAAGTCACTATATACATCTAAAACTAATAATTTCTGTAATTCTTTTGTAATCGGGTAATCGTGACGAAATTTTCTTGTCCGAGAAATTGTTTGAGCAAATTGGATAACGTTTACATGATTATTACTCATTCCTTCAATCCTTTCAAATATATTTCCATTCTATTGGGAGTTAAAATTATTGTAGTTATGGGGTTTAAATAAACGGGGACAGACGAAAGATTTATTTTTATTTTAAACATTTTCTGAATATTGGTCAAGTGCAATTGATTTTAAGTTCGTGAAATAAAATGTTTTTTATAAACTCAAATAGCAAAAAAGAATTCATAACTCAAGTTCTTATATGAAAATAAAGAAAACTCATAGCTTGATCCTTTTTCGTAACTAATAGCCGTAGTTTTCCGAAAAAAAGAAAGTTATTCGGCTTTCATGTGATTACTTCCAAAGCCTACTTATGCGTTTTTAGCGAATAGGAAAGGAGAAATTTGAAAATTTCTCCTTTCCTATTCGCTAAAAAAATCTTCCTTATTTACATGAATAGTGCTACTATAGATGGGGATTTAAAACAACTACATTTTTCAAAAATGAGGGAAAAGATTTATGGAATTTACAATGAAAAAAAATGAACCGATTACTTCGTCTATATCTATACTTGTAGACCTCGTTATTATTGTCTTTGGAAGCTTTTTGTCAGCCTTTGCACTGAATTCACTAACCATTCCAGCCGGTCTTTTGTCAGGTGGATTAACCGGTATTTCCCAATTTCTTCATCACTTTACCCATCTTAAAGTTGGTGTTTTCTATTTTTTATTAAATGTGCCGTTAATGATTCTTGGATACATCTATTTAGGCAAAAAGTTTAGCTTTTATACAATACTTGCAACAAGTCTAGTATCGTTTTTTTTACTAATCATTCCGGTAAAACATATGTTAACAGACAATATTTTACTCTCCGCTATTTTTGGTGGCGTATTAAATGCCATTGGATGTGGACTTGTTTTACGTCGCGGTGGATCAGAAGGCGGTCTTGATATTTTATCTCGTGTCGTAGCTAAGTATAAAAATATTACTGTTGGGAGAATGAACTTAATTATAAACGCAATTATTGTGCTTTGTTCTGGATTTATTTTTGGAAGTGAAATCGCCCTATTTACAATCATTTCTTACTATGCTTCAATGCGTACTTATAATTTAATCTTAAATCATGTTGATCGGATTTCTCTTTTAATTATTACTGATAGAGGAGAAGAAGTAAGTGCTGCTATTACTCATGATCTTCACCGTGGAACAACTATGTGGCATGCGAATGGAGGATATACACATAATACTAAAACCGTATTGTATTGTGTGATTATGAGAGGTGAAATGCATCAGCTAAAAAGAATTGTTAAATCTGTTGATCCTAAATCTTTCGTCAGCATTATTTCAACCCAAAACGTCATTGGACGTTTTCATCAAATTTGGTAAGTACATATTATTATTGTCAGTGGACAAATAATAACCTAGTTATCCAGATGGTGTAAATAAACTTGTTTAGAAAAGCACAAAACAAGCACTTTAGATCATGTGCTTGTTTTGTTCCCTCATCACACCTATTTCGTAACAATCATATTAATCTTCATTTAAAATTAACAACATTTCACGTACAGTTTTGCAAGCAACGGCAGTGGAAGCTCCAGTTGGATCATACGGTGGGGATAACTCAACGACATCTGATGCGACAATGTTATTTAATTGTTGCATATGTCCAAGCGCTTCCAATAATTCACGGTATGTAATACCACCTGGTTCTGGGGTGCCTGTACCAGGGAAAACACCAGGATCTAAAACGTCTAAATCAATCGTAATATATACTGGTACGTTTGCTAACTCTTTCATTTTCTCACCGAAAGTGTTGAGAGTAAACTTCTCTAAGTACGTATGTTCCCTCGCCCATTGAAATTCCTCTTTTAACCCTGAGCGAATTCCAAATTGAAAGATACGACCATCCCCTAGAAATTCATGACAATTACGAATAACTGAAGCATGAGATAATTTTTCTCCAATATAATTTTCTCGTAAATCCGTATGAGCATCGATATGAATAAGATGTAAATTTGGATATTTTTCATATGCTGCTTGAATCGTTGAAAGACTTGCGAGATGTTCGCCTCCAACCATTAAAAATTTCTTTCCATCGGCTAAAACTTCTTGACTATACTCATAAATAAGATCCATGATTTTTTCAGTATTCCCAAATGGTAAATCTAAATCTCCTCCATCATAGACGGCAGTCTCTTCTAAATCTTTATCTAAATAAGGCGAGTATGTTTCTAATCCATAAGAATCATTCCGAATGGCTTGCATGGCAAAACGTGTTCCTGGACGAAAACTTGTAGTACCATCAAAAGGCACACCGAAAATAACAATATCGGCATCTTCATAAGGTTTGTCACACGCAATAAACGTACGAATATTCATCGGTTTATTCCTCATCAGAAAGACCTTCTTTCACATAATTTGGCAAACAAAATGCACCGCGATGAAGATCAGTGTTGTAATATTTTGTCCGTATGTCAAACTCGTTCCACCTAATTGGATTTAAATGTTGTAATGGATCATACTTTTTAGAAGCAAATCCAAAGAGCCAATGACCAGAAGGATAAGTCGGTATATGATATTGATACACATTTGTAATTGGAAAAATAGCTTTAATTTTTTTATGCGCTTTTTTCATGTTTTCCCGATATGCTGAAAAATATGGGGATTCATGCTGGTTAATTAAAATCCCTTCATCCGTCAGCACACGATAACATTCGTTATAAAAATCTGTTGTAAACAGTCCTTCCCCTACCGAAATTGGATCTGTAGAATCGACAAGAATTAAGTCAAAAGAAGCTTCTTTCGTGTTCTTCACATATGCTAAACCATCTTCAAATTTTAATGTCATGCGTGGATCTTCTTCCACCCCACTAGCAGTGACTGGTAGGTACTTTTGACAAAGGCGAAAAACTCGTTCATCAATTTCGACCATCACTACTTCCTCGACTGTTTTATAACGTAAAACTTCCCTCGCCGTACCACCATCCCCACCACCGATGATAAGTACTCGTTTAATACCCGGATTTGTAGCAAAAGCAGGATGAACAATCATTTCATGGTAAATAAACTCATCTTTTTCGTTAACCATCATCAATCCATCTAAAGTGAAAAACGTACCGAACTCTTTCCCCTTATAAAATTCGATTTCTTGATATTTCGATTTCTCACCATGTAATTTTTCATCATAAGCGATCGAAAAACGACATTCTTTACTCCATTCTTCTGTGTACCAATTCATTTCTTTCCACCATCTTCCTTTACAACCTTTATATAATTTGCTTCCATTCCTTCTGTTAAGACATGTCCAATCGTTTCTAAATAGTAATAATATTGGTTTATCACATCATTGGATATCCGTTCACCAGGGATAACTAATGGAATACCTGGCGGATAAATCATTAGTGTATCTGCACTTATACGACCAAGCGCTTCTTCAATTCGAATCGATTCTTGCTCCGCATAAAAAGCATCTCTTGGAATCATCATTAATTCATTTATTTGATGGGATATTACATTTGTAGAAATAATTGATGATTGTATTCCATATTGCTTTTCAATCTCCTTTAAAGCAAATACAAGTCTTTCAATCGTTTCTTGACTGTCCGAACTACTTATTACAGCCATAACAACATATCCTTCAGCTAATTCCATTTGGATATTATATTTTTCTTTTAGCAACGTATAAACTTCAAACCCCGTAAGACCAATACCATTGACCCGAATAACTAATTTCGTCCAATCATATTTTTGGTGAAAATGATTAAAAACATAATCTGACTTTAATACTTCTAGTTTTGATTCGCTTTCAATCTCATAAATTGCTTGATCAACGATCGGTTTTAGTGCTGTTAATCGTTCCCTTGCAAAAAGGGCTAACTCCCTCCGTGCAACATCTAATGAACTCATTAACAAATAATTCGAACTCGTCGTCTGCAGCATATTCACTACTTTTTGCATTTTTTCATGATTAATTCGATTTCCTTGTAAAAGGAGTAACGAACTTTGGGTAAGGGAACCACCTGTTTTATGCATACTTACTGTAACTGCATCTGCCCCTGCACGAAGCGGGTCAATCATATTATCTGGCATAAAGGGAAGATGAGCACCATGAGCACTATCAACTATAATGGTGGCATCATAATTATGGGCTAACTTACAAATATCTTCCAGTTCATCCATTGCACCAAAATATGTTGGATAAGTAACAAGTATCGCCTTAATATCCGGATTCATAATGAATGCTTTCTGAACATTTTCGTATGAGACACCATGTGAAATTCCAAAATGAAAATCGACTTCCGGTTGAATAAAAATTGGTCTTGCACCGCTTAAAATAATGCCATTCATCACAGATTTATGACAATTTCTTGGTACAAGTAACGATTCACCCGGTTTTACAACAGCTAAAATCATTGCAATAATCCCAACTGTTGTACCATTCACTAAAAAGTAAGCATGATCTGCTCCGAACGCATCAGCTGCTAATTCTTGGGCCTCTTTAATAACAGATTGAGGATGGCTCAATAAGTCTAGTTCTTTCATAGAATTTACATCCATCCGCATCGTCATTTCTCCAAAAACCTTCTTTAGTAGATTCATCCCTTTGCCCATTTTATGACCAGGTACATCAAATGGTATGACATCTTCTTTTGCATATTGGACTAATGCTTCAAATAACGGCATCTTATTCTGGTCTAACAGTGGTTGGGGGTTCGGTTGTGCTTGAAAGAATGATTTCGTTTTTACATTTTTATTAATCATTGACACCACCACTAGTAAAGTATTTTCTTATTGTTGGAAGTTACTAAGGGTCTTGACTTTTTGTATTAGTTAACAGTATTCCCTAATTCAATGTTTGTATCGCTTGAAGTCCAAACCGTCTATTACTGATATTTAATATAAAGTTAAATTCTCAAGTTTACTGTGTTCTCATTTAGCTGAAATTAATATTAAAAGATTACAAATGGTGTGTCAATTTGTTTTTTTCGACTGTGACAATTCAATAATGTTGGGCTTTGTCCATTAAGTAAATATTTTGAATTTGCAACAAAAGAGTTTTATACTTTAGTCAGAGGCTTCCATCAATCTAAAGTACATCTATTTTTTGAGATAAAATTAGGGGGAGATATTATGCTCGTATCTTATGGGGGCAAAACACCAAACATTCATGAGTCTGTTTTCATAGCACCGGGCGCTTATTTAATCGGTAATGTTACTGTTGGAAAAGGTAGTTCCATTTGGTTTAACGCTGTTTTACGAGGGGATGAAGGACCAATCATTATCGGTGAGAATTGTAGTATTCAAGATAATGCAACCATTCATCTGTATGAAGGACATCCAACAGTCATTGGAGATGGAGTCACAGTCGGTCATAACGTTATCCTACACGGATGTAAAATTAACAAAAACACGATTGTAGGTATGGGGTCCACTATTTTAGATGGAGCGGAAATTGGCGAGGAATGTATTATTGGGGCAAATACATTAATTACAAGTGGGAAAAAGATTCCTCCACGATCGCTTGTCGTTGGTTCTCCGGGGAAAGTTGTCCGTGAATTAGCAGAGCAAGATTTCCAACTTATTCATGGCTCTATTGACGTTTATGTGGAAAAAGGAAAAGAATACAAAGACATCTTTGAACAACATAACGAGTAAAATAATCGTACCCGTGAGTAGTTGACTTCATGAAGAGGACAGTCTACAAACGGGTCAATTAAAATTAGTATTTATATTGCGCACGAAAAGCATCGATGAATAGAATAAGTGCAGTAACCATATGCATAATCATTCCTAAAATAGGGATCCAACCAATACAAGATGTTATTATTCCTAGCACACTCCCGTGGAATGATCTCTTTTCTAGTACTGAAAAAATTAATGTTATAATATGCAATATTAACATAAACCATAACGGTGTCCATGCCATACTAAGAATAATCGTACCACCTAAAACTGGAATCCCCCAAAATGCCTCCAGTCCACCTGAAACCCATTTTAAAATTGTTGAAACCATTTTTTTCTCTCCTCACTTTCTTCTTTAATCTTCATACGTAAAAGGAATAAAAAGGATTCATGAAATATAGATTTTCAAACATTTGAACCATACTTTTTTTGCTATAGGAAGACTTCGGAGCATTCCTTCAAATCCGAAAAGCTCTCAATCCGATCAAGCGAACTCTAGGCTATTAGTTGCCTAAAGGCGTCCCTGAGTTTTCTCTATCGTTATTTGTCAATCCATTCCCATTATTACGGATGAATAAATACAGCTGTACCAATAGGAATCGTTTTTGCCAACTCTTCTACATCTTTATTAAACATTCGAATACAGCCTTTGGAAACCGCCTTTCCGATTGAACTTGGATTATTCGTACCATGAATGCCATAACTTTCCTTTGATAGACTCATCCACATTGTTCCAAATGGCCCACCCGGACTCGGTGCCTTATTAATAACAATATAGTTACCTACAGGTGTAGTAAATAGTTGCCTCCCTACAGCAATTGGATATTGTATTTGTATTTTTCCATTTTTAAATAGACGTAACCACCGTTGATTAATGGAAACTTCGATTCGAAATGGAATCGTATCAGGATTCGGATAACCAGGTATCGTAATTTTTTGTCCCGGATAAATGAAATGAATGTTCATTCCTGGGTTTGCTTGAACAATGCTTCGTAAAGATATTCGATAATCCCTTGCAATTTGATTTAAGGTCTCCCCTTTTTTTACAATATGAATCAATTTACAAGACCCTCCTCTATGTTTACTGTTATTGTATACATAGAGGAGTCTAAATGTTTTTTATTAGCATTCATAATCCAAAAATCGCTCCTTACCGTAATACCCTATTATTTAAAAAGTTGTAATCCCCTCTCCCTATTCGTATAAAAACTGGAAAATGAATACTTTCCTACTAGCTAAAAAACCCCTATCTATTTTAAACATAGAACATATTCCAAATTAATAAAAAAGGGCTCTCCAGAAAGTCGAATGATTGATTTCTGGATGCCCCTTTTTATGCTTCAAAACCTTGTTATATCAACATTCTTTATTATACATTTTTTAGGATATCCACTCGGACAGCTCTTAGATACGTTTTTTACTGATTCCCTTTCTTTATCCATCCAGCAACGGTTACGGTTCTTTTAGCTTGATGTTTTACTGCTCCCTCAACATGTTCAACCATCTTTCCATTTTCATCGACTGTGACACTTGTTCCGTATGGGTTTCCACCAGCTTGGAAAGTTACGGGATCCGTATATCCTGGAGTAACAACAATTGCTCCCCAATGATACATTGTCGTATAAATCGATAATATTGTTGCTTCTTGTCCTCCATGTGGATTTTGCGCGGAACTCATCGCACTGACAACTTTATTGACTAGTTTTCCTTCTGACCAAATACCTCCAAGTGTATCGAAAAATTGTTTTAACTGTGACGGCATATTTCCAAACCGTGTTGGTGCACTGAAGATAAATGCATCAGCCCACTCTAAATCGGCCGAAGTAACTTCAGGTACATCCTTTGTTTTCTCAACAAGACTTTTCCAATTTGGGTTCGCATCAATGACAGATTGTGGTGCTAGCTCTTTAACTTTAAAAACCTTTACTTCAGCACCTGCCTCTTTTGCACCTTCTTCTGCCCATCTTGCCAATTGATAATTCGTCCCACCCATACTGTAATAAATAACTGCTACCTTTACATTTGACATTTCCAATTCTCCTTCTGTAAATTATTTTTCCCACTTATTTTCCTTAAACAAATGATTTTTATTCCTAATCGCCTTATAAACTTCATCTATTTTCTTAAAAATTATGTAATAACAAATACCTATAAAGTGAACACTGATAACGAAAAAGATATTTAGGCTAGGAGTTGAAAAAATTGAAGGAACCTTTTGAGGAAAATTACTTTGATGGTGAAATACCACATATGATGGATGATACTTTTGGGTACGGAACGGTCATTCGAACATTTTCAGTTACAGATATAAAATCAACACCACTCGGTTTCGAAGTGACACTGACTGTTGATTTAGATAGCGGTTTTGAACTGAGTGATGCAAAGGTTTTAATCTCCCATGAAGATTTAACAGGATACGAAACGTCAGACGTGAAAAAAGCTGTCCAATATGCATTAGGATTTTTTGACGAATAATGTAGTATTTTAGGTAAAATAGGCAAACTTTGCTGTCTTATCGTTTATTTTTAGACTATTTGACGAAATATGTTATTTCCATGGTAATCATTCGTATTTCCTAAGTAAAAAGTTAAAAATGAGGCTCCCGACTTTCAATAATCGAGAGCCTATCTTTATTCAAATGAACTATTTTCATATAGTCTGTGTTTGTCCTATTATGTTATTCGATTTAGAAATATGTCGAGAACCCTTATAACTTCTAGTCATGAGATAAATCGAGATACGGTCTAGTACGAAAAGATTATAAGATTTTGTACATGGTTAAGTTTCTGAAATGTCTGTTAATACTCCTACAACACGGATTAAACAAACTATAACATAACTCATGAGCTGTTGACGAAACAGACAATTTTTACATGCTGGTTCCTAAAACAGGTGTTACCATATGTAGCTTAGATCATTCCTACTGGTTACAACGGTATTTAAGTGTCAAAACATATTTTTAACATATTAAAAGACTCGCCAATGAGACGAGCCTTTTTCTTTTTATCGAATCGTTTTTAATGCACGACTCCAAGATATAACTTGGTCGAGCATCCCATTAATATTATCATTATGATATTCAGCTGGTTTAAATATAGTAAAGTTTTCAAAGTCAGCCATTAAGTTAAAAGTTACGGCTGTTTTTACAGTAGCTACTTGAAGTTCAGCCAAAAGCAAACGCATATTAGCATGTGCATAAGAACCACCTACACCACCGTAACCAACAAAACCGGCAGCTTTATTATTTAACTCTGGATTCAAGTAATCTAGTGCATTTTTTAAAGCACCACCGATTGAACGGTTGTACTCAGGTGTTATAAATACATAACCATCAACAGAAGCCATTTTTTCAGACCAAGCTTTTGCAGCTGCTTGTTGATCTTCAGTTGCTTCCGTTCCTAAAATAGCTAACTTATAGTTTGCAAGATCAATCAATTCATATTCTACAGCTTCATCATTTCTTTTTGCAGCAAAATCATAAACATATTTTGCAACAGCTCCCGCATTTCTTCCTTCACGTACACTTCCTACTACAATTCCAATCTTCATATTTTCTTTTGTCATCTTTGTTTCCTCCTTATTATCTTTACCAAATAATTTGCTAAGTAAATTCATGATGCACCATCCTATGATTTGGTATTTCTCTAATTTATTTATTATGATTTCGTAATATATGAAATCAACAATTTGATAATACCACGGTATTTTCTTGAATGCAAGTACTTTTACTTATTTTTTTCTAATTCAATTTTACTGATAAACAAAATCCATCAATCTCCACTGGAAAAATCAATCTTTTTCCGTTACAATTGTCTAATGACATATATAGACGAAGAAAGAGGGTTACGAATGAATAAACAATCCATTTACGGGTTAACGATAGATGAATTAACAGCTTGGATGTTGGAACACGGTCAAAAAAAATTTCGAGCTTTGCAAGTATGGGACTGGGTTTATCAAAAACGAATCCGTGATTTTAATGAAATGAAAAACGTAAATAAAGAATGCATCAGTTTACTTGAGGAAAACTTTGAAATTAGTACATTAAATGTTCAGATTCAACAAGTTTCTAAAGACGGTACAGTAAAATTTTTACTGCAATTAAAAGATGGAAATATCATTGAAACCGTCCTTATGCGCCAACATTATGGCCTATCCGTTTGTGTTACTACCCAAGTTGGCTGTAATATTGGTTGTTCTTTCTGCGCAAGTGGGATACTTCGTAAAAATCGTGATCTAACGACTGGTGAAATTGTTGAACAAATTATGCATGTACAACGTTATCTTGACGAGACGGATGAACGTGTCAGCCATGTAGTTGTCATGGGTATTGGCGAACCATTTGATAACTTTAAAAACCTTGTTGGTTTCTTAAGAATTATTAATCATCCGAAAGCATTTGCCATTGGTGCCCGGCATATCACCGTTTCAACAAGTGGAATTGTACCAAAAATATATGAGTATGCTGATCTTGATTTACAAGTGAACCTAGCTATTTCACTACATGCACCGAACAATGAGTTACGTACACAAATTATGAAAATTAACCGAGCATATCCATTAGAAAAATTATTTCCAGCTATTAAATATTACCTAGAAAAAACAAATCGACGAATCACTTTTGAATATATTTTATTAGATGACGTAAACGATCACATAGAAGAAGCAAAACAGCTCGCTGATTTATTAAAAGATATCCGTCATCTTGCATACGTAAACTTAATTCCTTACAACCCTGTTAGCGAACATATTCAATATAAAAGAAGTTCAAAAGAGTCTATTTTAAGTTTTTATGATACATTAAAGAAAAATGGCATTAACTGTGTTGTCCGTCAAGAACACGGAACAGACATTGATGCAGCATGTGGTCAATTAAGAAGTAAACAATTAAAAAAAGCAAATTAATGATAAAGGGTAACCAAGTAGGAAGGGTTACCCTTTTTTATTGTTGTGAACAATACATTTAACTATAATTTTATTATGTAAACTGGAACTGTCCAAAAACGTAGTATCCTAAAAATATGATAATCAGTTACTATCTCAAGATTTTGAAATAGGAATGGGGGCATCTAGAAATCAAACATACGACTTTCTGGATGCCCCTTAAAAATCCAAACTCTCTCTATACATCTCATTTTTATAGATGTTTAAAAAATAGCCTCAATATATCTGCTCCGCTTATAAATGTAGCAATCGAACTTCCAATATTGGATAATATAATAATTAATAAAATTCGGGTTACTTTATTATTCCAAAAGCCTTTTACCGTCGATAAATTCGCTGATAAATTTTCAAAATCTCTGACAGTCGGTTTTTGGACAAATGCTTGTACAAAACCAGCAAACCAACCAGATGCTAATAGTGGATTAAGAGCCGTAAACGGTGCCGCAACAAATGCGGTTAAAATTGTCAGTGGATGGCCTAAAGCAATTGTCGCTCCTAATGCAGATAAACAACCATGCCACAAAAACCAACTTATTGTTTGTTGCATTCCCGCTTCTGGATTAGCAAAAAACGTATATGCAATAATCGCAATAATAATGATAGGAATCGACCAACCGATAATTTTCGGTTTTTTCGATTTTGGAGATATTTCCGTTAATTTTTTTAAATCTTGTTTTTTATATATTTCACGAGAGACTCCCGGAACATGAGCAGCACCAAGTACAGCAACTACTTTCTCTCCGGGTGCAGTACGAATTTTTTCGGCTAAATATTGATCTCGTTCATCAATTAACGGTCGTTTTAATTGTGGTAAACTTTCTGTAAACTCATTCAACATCGCGTCAATTGTATCTTTAGATTTTAATTTCTCGAGTTCTTCTTCACTAATTTCCTCATTGGAAAAAATACTTGCAATAATTTGTGATAGTAGTAACATTTTCTCTTTAAAACTCATACTATGCCAAATTCGCGAAAATGTAATTTGAATGTTTCGGTCAGCTAAAACTAATTTCGCCCCTATTTCTTTTGCCGATTCGATTCCTTGTATCATTTCTTGACCAGGTTTGATTCCCATTTGATCAGCCATCTTTTTTTGAAAAGAGGATAAGGCTAAATTAATAAACATCATTCCCGCCTTTTTTTCTTTAATAATTTTAAAAATATCTGTATCCTTCCATTTATTTCCTTCTGTAATTGATTGGTACCTTCCTTGGTCTAATTCAATACAAACTGCATCTGGTTCCTCATTTTCAATCACTTCTTTTACGAGTTCAGCACTATTTTTCGAAACATGTGCTGTCCCAATTAAAATATACTCTTTATTTTCTATTGTAATCCGCGTAATATTTTCCTCACTCATAGATAAATAACCTTCCCTTAAATAATATTCAAAAGTAAACCGTATTCTTTAATAATAAACGAGTTTACTAGTCATGTGAATCTTTTTTACTTTTCTTTTTATAAACACTATGGCAATTGTGAAAATAGTACAAATTGGACAATTTATTAGAACAAATTTATTATTGTAATAAACTTAATGAAGGAGGCAAGCATCCATTGAACTATCTAGAAAAAGGTCAACCAGGTTTTATAAAAGCAAGTGTAGCGCTATTTTTTGGAGGCTTCGTAACTTTTTCAAACCTTTATACAACCCAACCGTTATTACCAATTTTTTCGAACGAGTTTCGTATTTCAGCCTCACTAACAAGTTTAGCTGTATCTTTATCAACTGGTATTCTTGCTTTTATGATGTTAGTTGCTGCTAGTTTATCTGATCGTTTTGGAAAAAAACAAGTAATGGAATATTCTATGATCCTTACATCTATTTTAGCGATATTAATCCCGTTTAGCACAAATTTCTCCATTCTTTTGTTTCTAAGAGCGTTATTAGGTGTTGTTGCTGCAGGTGTTCCCTCACTAGCAATGGCTTATGTTGCTGATGAATTTCATCCAAATTCCATCGGTCAAGTCATGGGCCTATATATTAGCGGAACTAGTATCGGGGGGCTTGTCGGTAGATTGTTAACAGGGGTTATTACTGATATGTATTCTTGGAGAATAGCTCTTCTCGTAATTGGTGTAATCGCATTTATTTTATCAATTATTTTTATCATTATTCTTCCTAAACCAAAACAAGAAATGAACCGTTCAATGAGTACGAAAACAGTATTTCAAGCATATCGAATTCATTTAAAAAATAAACCATTATTCGCTCTTATCGTTTTAGGTTTTTTCTTTATGGGAAGTTTTGTTACTTTATTCAACTATATTGGGTTCCGCTTGAGCGAACCACCATTTTCGTTCAGCCAAGCGATTATTGGAACCATTTTTATCGTTTATTTATTTGGTAGTTTTAGCTCCGTTTATATGGGAAAAAAGGCCGATTTATACGGTCATGCGCGCATTTTAACGTTATCAGTATTGCTTACGGTACTTGGTGGGGTATTAACAATTAGTTCTTCTATCGCCGTTATTATGATCGGAATTTCAATATTTACTTTTGGTTTCTTTGCCTGTCACTCCATTGCAAGTAGTTGGATTGGTGAACGTGTATCTTTTCATAAAGCACATGCCTCGTCACTTTATCTCCTACTATATTATTTAGGATCAAGTTTAGCTGGGACGATTGGTGGAGTATTTTGGTCATTATTTCATTGGAACGGAGTTATCTGCTTTATCGGTGTATTGCTACTTATTAGTTTGCCATTCATTCAATTTGCCAATCATCAATATAAAGAAGAAAGATTTGTTTCTTAACATATTCGTTTACTGTATAAAAACTTAGAAACATGAATGATTTGTTGAATATGAAAACAGGATAAGTGCCCTTCCCCTCCTCCACTTTATTAATATACATATTATAGAAACAATAAACTTTGTAATAAAGGAGGGTTCTTTATGTTTCCACGTAATCAAGGTGGCCCATTTGGATCTCGGGAACCACGTTCACCAAGAAATCCCTTTTTCCCAAGTAGTCCATATAAGAAGAATGCATCACATGTAATTCTTGACTACTTTAAAAATAATGATGGCAGGTGGGATATTGAAAAAATTTCGCAATCAATCGGGCAAGTAAATAAAATCGTGAAACAAGCGGATCCATTAGTTAAGCAAATGACCTCAATTGTAAAGAAAACAAAACCCAAATAATAGGCCATTCAAAACTTCCACGGGTAGTCTCAAATATTAAAACCACTTTCTACAACTATTCAAACGATAAGCATCAAAATTTTCATTTAGGTTTTTTGCCCATTTTTTATTGAATCGGGACAAATGACTAGGCAACTTCACTAACGGCACATATACTATCAATAAATAAACATGGAGGTGTTTATTGATGAGTGGTCATGGAGCAGGATATGGCGCAGGTTTTGCCTTAATCGTTGTATTGTTTATTCTTTTGATTATTGTAGGATCCGCGTACATTTGGTAATTTAATACCGGCATTAAATTTCAAAAAAATATATATGGAGGGATATTAATGGGCTTTTGTGGATGCCAAAGTTTCGGATATGGATACGGTGGTTACGGATACGGCGGATACGGTGGCGGAAGATGGTTTGCGCTAATCGTTGTCCTATTCATCCTTTTAATTATTGTCGGTGCAGCTTGGCTATAAAATAATATAGTTGACATAACGGTGTTAAGGATCTCCTTAGCACCGTTTTATTTTGCTAAAATATCAATCAAAAATGTCATAGACGTATTTGAGTAACTACCTTCTAATAAAAAAGGGTTAAAAACTTTATTTGTATTTTACATAATCATTTCAAATTCGCTACATTCCATTAAATTATTTTCCTTTTGTTATAATTAATATGTAAATATACAATGATTAACTGAAAATTGTGTCTGTAGAAAAATATATTTGGATAAAATGGTTAAAAGAGGTGATGCGTATTGCGTTTTATTTTAATTGTTCTAGCTGTACTTTTACTATTCTCTTTCCAACAAGATCAAAATCAAGAACACCATTCAGATTCATTTTTTGATAAACTTCAATCAGGGATTACCGAAATAAAAAAAACAATTGACTTCGATAAAATAAAAGAAGATATCGACCAAGTTGTCATAGATGTTACAGAAAAAATTGAAGGAAACAAAGTGAAAGAGAACCAAACTGTAAATCCAGATAAAATCATACTTGAAGTTCCTAATAAACAAACCTTTTCGGTTGCAAATATTGAAATAGGAACAGCAAAACAACAAGTGGAAAACAAGTACGGTAAAGCACAACGGATATCGTTAAATGAATATAATACGAACTGGTATACTTACCACGAAGACTACCATAACTTTTTTCTCGTGGCTTATAATAAGAAAGACAAAGTGGTCGGACTGTTTACGAATCAAAATTTAGTCTCTTCAACGAATGAAGTGCGCATTGGATCTCCGAAGAAAGAAGTACTTGAAAAAATGGGTACTCCCCTTTCCTATATTCAAAAAGGTTTTATACGGTATAAACTTCCAGATGATCGTGAATATGATCTTTTCTATAAAGACAAAAATTATATTACTATATTTTATGATAAGCATGAAAATAATACGGTAAGTGCCATTCAAATTATTAGTGAGACACTTGAAAATGAAAAAACGGAAATTTATGCAAATGCTTCAACCGAGCTTATGGAAGGGCTTGAATTACAATTATTTGATTTAACAAATGCAGAACGGGTTAAACATGGACTATCTACATTGTCGTGGGATCAACATGTACAAATAACGGCAAGAAATCATAGTGATGATATGGCAAAAAACGCGTATTTTAGCCATACGAATTTAGATGGGCAAGATCCTTTTCAACGTATGAAAGAAGATAATATTTCATTTATTTTGGCCGGTGAAAATCTAGCTTACGGACAATTTAGTAGTATTTTTGCTCATGAAGGCTTACTCAATTCAAGTGGGCATAGGAAAAACATTTTAGAACAAGATTATGAATATTTAGGCATAGGTGTTGCTTTTAATGATAAAGCCGAGCCATTCTATACACAAAACTTTTATGCAAAATAATCGGTGAGAAGGAAATACTTTATATCAAGGCCATTATATTTTTATAAGCACCGTGAACATTCACGGTGCTTTTCTTCTCTCGTTTCTACTTTCCATCCTTCAAAAAGGAATCTGTTCTATTCATTTATTAAGGTATATGTAGGATAGTGACTAGATTGTGGATCAAACTTCTCATACATTTTCATACGAATCTAGTTTCTCTAACAAGTTTTTTAAGTCACGATAGATGGAAACAATCTCTTCCTTCCTCATCCGAACGAGACCACTTGAAGAAGGCGCGATGAAATCAACTACCCCCGGAACAATATTCTCCGGCTGAAGTCCCCATGTTGCCACCCTTTTTCCACTATATTTGAGATAGACACCTTTACCAACAAAACATGTAATTTTTGGCTTAAACAATACTATTTTCTCTCTTAAGTTTTTTCGGCCAATTTCATATTCTTCTTTTGTAATTTCATCTGCTGATTTTGTCGGACGGTCAACGATATTTGTTAGACCGTAATTAAAATTGAGTAATTGACCGTCCTCTTTTGCTGTTAGTTTTCTCGGTGTTAACCCAGCTTGAAAAAGAATTTCCCAAAACCGATTACTTGGATTTGCATAATGATGTCCAGTTTCAGCAGATCTTAAACTTGGGTTAAAACCTACAAAGATAACTTTCAAATCTTTTTGTAAATGATCCGGTAATGTCTGCTTCATTATGTCCACCTATTAATTGAATAATCAATTGAACCTCAAGGAAAACACTTATATAAATTTATGGTGTTACACCTTCACCTGATTCAACAATATGGAAAAAAAGATGGGCTAAATGATGAATCGGCTCATAGGCTTCCTCATCACTCTCACTTTCGTCATCCTCTATATACATTTGACTCGTGAATAATGCAATAAATTCGTAAAAATCCTTCAACTCAAACGAATAATAATCACTCGGTTCCTCTTTTTCATCTTGAAAGCGAAGGGCATGATATGTTTCGCCCCCGTCTTTATCTTCTCCATCGACAAAAATAAATAGGCCAATATTCGTATCTAATTCAAACAATTGGCGCATACCACCTTCAATAGCAGCATTAAAATCCGCTTCTGATAACTTTTTTACAACCATTTGATCAGCTTGGTCCTCTTGATGGAATGTTACTTGAAAACTTTTCATAGTAAATCCTCCTGAAATTATATTGATAACTTTTACATGATCCCCAAAAATAGCGTAAATTATAATTCAACGTAAAAATTACTTCATTAAAAGCTCGAGTAAAATTGGACAATGATCGCTACCCATTATGTGTGAATGAATATCAACATGATAAATATTGTTTTTTATCCGTTCCGAAACGATAAAATAATCAATTCGCCAACCGATGTTTCTTTCACGAACTTTATTCATGTAACTCCACCATGTGTAGCAATCCGTCTTATCCGGGTAAACATGACGAAAACTATCGACAAAACCCGAATTTAATAAATCTGTCATTTTCCCTCTTTCTTCTTCGGTAAAGCCAGAATTACCAATATTAGATTTTGCATTTTTCAAGTCTATCTCTTTATGAGCGACATTTAAATCGCCGCAATATACAACAGGTTTCTTATGATCTAATTCGATTAAATATTGTTTTAATTGATCTTCCCATTGTAATCGAAAGTTTAATCTTGCTAAGTCACGCTGAGAATTTGGAGTATAAACATTTACAAGGTAAAATTGATCGAATTCTAACGTAATAATTCGACCTTCAGCTTCAAAATCATCTGGTGTAAATCCGTAACTAACAGAAAGTGGCTCTAGCTTTGTAAAAATGGCTGTTCCAGAATAGCCTTTTTTCTCTGCGTAATTCCAATATTGCTTATATCCAGGCAAGTCAAGATTTATTTGACCTTCTTGCAATTTCGTTTCTTGTACACAAAATAAATCGGCATCCACTTCATGAAAATATTCTAGAAAGCCTTTTTTAACACAAGCACGAAGTCCATTTACATTCCAACTTACAAGTTTCATACAAAAACCCCATTCTACTAAAAAATCTGTCTAACATTCTAATATTCTATCATATAAATAATTAAAAGCTTAAATAAAAGAGACGTACTAAAAAGGCTATAAGGAAGTTATTCCCTATAGCTTTCATATCCCCAACTCACTTTCAACATCGTTTCCAGGACTAGTCTTTGATACTTTCAAAGAGTTTAGTTCCCCTATTCTCTTTTAACTCCATCTTCTCGGTCGAAAAAAAGTTGTGGTTCTTCAATATCGATATCATTTATTCTTGTTGCCGCCCGTTCCTGCACATTCAATTGTACTTTTCTTGATTCATTTCTAGTTCTTTGAAAAGGAATATTCGGCTTATTTTCCACATGATGTCCTAGGTCCTTCTCATTATTCACGTTTATCACCTCAATAATAAGTGTTTACAAAATGAATGATATTTATCTATATACACTTTAAGAAAGCGCCATCAATATTCTTTCAATTCTTTTTTTCTCATAATCCCTTCACATTTATGAAAATTGGCCGATAAAAAGTGGGAACATGAACAAAAATTGTTCTTCTTCTGGAGTTCAATACAACCGTTACTTCTACCTTCTAGTTTTATCATTTTAGGGGAGAAGACAACATCCCTAATGAAATAGGGTAGTGATAAATCGTCTTCGTTCAGTGGATGGTATATTCATTCTTTACATATTATATAGATTTAAAGGTTCTAAAAAAGAAAATGATAGGTGATTACATGGACAAAACTACTTTGCTTGGTATTATTTTTGGTCTTATTGCTGTATTTGTAGGGATGATTTTAAAAGGAGCCGATATTACTGCACTTAATAACCCGGCTGCATTCTTAATAATTATATTAGGAACGATTGCTTCCGTAACAATTGCTTTTCCATTAAACGAAATTAAAAATGTTCCAAAGTTATTTAAAATTATTTTTACAGATCGGAAAAAAAAACCATATACTTATTACATTAAATTATTTTCCGATTGGTCACAGATTGCCCGTCGTGAAGGAATTCTTGTGTTAGAAAAGCAATTGGAAGAAATTGATGATCCATTTTTAAAAAACGGATTGACTTTAGCTATTGACGGGAAAACTCCTGATTATATACGAGATGTTTTATTAGAAGAAATTGATTCAATGGAAGAACGCCATCAAGTTGGTATACAGATTTTCTCTCAAGCTGGAACGTATGCACCGACATTAGGGGTACTAGGTGCGGTTATCGGATTAGTTGCGGCATTAGGAGATATGAATGATACAGGGAAATTAGGTCATGCCATTAGTGCAGCATTCATTGCCACATTGCTTGGTATTTTTACTGGCTATGTGTTATGGAATCCTTTTGCAAATAAATTACGAAGAAAATCAAAACAAGAAGTACAATTAAAGATATTAATCATAGAAGGAATCTTATCCATTATTGAAGGAGAAACAGCGAAAGAAATTGAACAAAAACTCTCTTCATTTTTACCTACTAGTGAACGGGAAAAGTTTTTAAATGAAGGTAGGGAATCACAAGATGCGTAGACGTAAGAAAGAAAAACATGAAGAAGAACTAAATGAATCTTGGCTTTTGCCGTATTCCGATTTAATGACACTTTTACTAGCTCTCTTTATTGTTTTATTTTCCATCAGTTCGGTCGATGCAGAAAAATTTCAAGCTTTATCGAAAGTGTTTAATGAGATTTTCACCGGTGGCACAGGTGTAATGGATTACGATAGCTTAGAGCAAAAAAATGAAAAACAACTTTCTGATAATAGCAAGAATAAAAAGGAAGAAAAAGGAGCAGAGAAACAACATCAAGAAGAAAAAAAGCTAGAAAACATTCAAGAAAAAATTAACCATTTTATCACAGCAAAAGGACTTGGGAATGATCTACAAACTTCATTGACAAGTGAAGGATTACTTGTCACCATTAAAGATAGCGTCCTATTTGATTCAGGTGACGCAACTGTCCGTAAAAAAGATGTTTCCCTTGCCAAGGAAATTAGTGAACTTTTAGTCATTGATCCACCACATAGTGTAATTATTAGTGGTCATACAGACAATGTACCTATTCAAAATTCCCATTACTCTTCAAACTGGGAATTAAGTGTCATGCGGGCTGTAAATTTTATGAAAATCATTTTGGAAAATGATAAATTAGATCCACGTTTGTTTAGTGCTAAAGGTTTTGGTGAATTCCAACCAATCGCATCAAATAATTCAAATGCAGGAAAAGCTAAAAACCGTCGTGTTGAAGTACTTATTTTACCAAATAGTGATGAAGCTAGTGAATAATATAAAATAAGAAAACGCTAGGCTTTCATCCGATTCTTAAAGAGATGAGCCTAGCATTCACTAAAAATTTTTGACTGCAAGGAATGCATCAAAGTTTTTCTTATGTGCAAAGTGTTTAAGGAAAGTATAAATTTTCCAATTTTTCTTTCCTATTAACCCTAAAAAATCTAGTATATACGTACTAGATTTTTCTGATATTCGTTATATTTATATGATACAAAATCATTTTCGCCCAAAATCAGCTTTATTTTCTCCCCAACGTTCTGTTTCCCATTTAATAATTTGATTCGTATACGTATTTTTCTTTAACCATTGTTCACCCTGCCTTATCAATTTCCAGACTTGTTCCGTATCTTTTGTTAAGGCGAGACTTGTATTGACTTTTTTCATTTTCACCCATTTAATAGCCGTTTGCGAATCAGAGTAGATTGGAATTTGAAGATTTTTTTTTTGTAAATAGGCAAGGCCATGAACAATCGCGAGAAATTCGCCAATATTATTTGTTCCTAAAATAGGACCGAAGTGAAACAATTCTTTTCCTGTTTTTGTATATACCCCTTTATACTCCATTGCTCCAGGATTTCCACTACATGCCGCATCAACAGAAATACTTTCTTTCATATAATCCGTATTAAGATTAGCATGATCTTTTTTCACTGTATTCGATTGCTTATTCGAGTTCTTAGTAGAACGATAATAAGATTTCCAACCTTTTTTTAGTGCGATTTCTGCTTCCTCTCGAGATATAAATGATTTGTATTTCGCACCTTGTACACCATGAATTTGCTTTTTACAGTCTTCCCAAGATGTAAATATTCCTGATTTTAAACCTTCCCAAACGACATAATATTTTTGTTTTGCCATAATTCCCCCAAATTTTATCATATTACTTAATGATGGTGGTGATGATTGCCTTTTGTTGGATTCGAGATAACAAACCCTTCTTCAGGAACATAAAAATATTGAATCCAAACACCATCTAACCAGTCATTCCTTGTGTCAAGTAAAACATCAATATCTTTATCTGTTTTTACAATTTCATCATGCTCTGTTGGAGTATCAAAACTTAAACCGTAATGAACATGATCACCATGCTCATGAGTCACATATATACGAACCATTTTTCCTTTTGCTTCTTCTGATTCTAACTGTTGCTTTAAAACTTTCGCTGCGTTTCGATTTATTTTACAATTCATGATATAAACACTCCTTCTATTTATGTAACAAACTGATGTCAATGCTTTTAAAGATAACTTAAACGTTCGATTCTTTAGGTGGGAGCTAAGCTAAATTTCACAGAAAAAACTAATTTCTACGAGGTCATGCTATAGAAGTGTTTTCTTATGCGCTTTTGCGTATAGAAAAGTAGAAACATTTATTCTTTCCCAGCAACTTAAAAAGACGTAGGTATGTGATTATTTAATCATAATTATCAATAGAAGACAACTTTTTCCAAAAAATTTATTTGTCTTCTAAAATAATTGATAAGAAGTGACGTAATATATTGGCAGTTAGTCCCCAAATTACATAATCCTTATAAAAGTAAAAGTACTCTGTAATCTCTCTTGTACGCCACGAGTAATTCTTTCCACCAGGAATGAGATGGTATGGAAAATCTTCATTATGTTGAATTTGAAAAGATAGTCCGTGTTCTTCAGGTTCATTATCTTTAAAAAATTGTAATGGGACGGTGAAAATTTCCTTTACCTCATCAGGGTTAGGTTGAATAGCATCAATTGATTCAATTAATCCTACATACGGATAAATAATTCTTCCCTCCATCGATTGGACAAAGTAATTTAACGGATGAACGTTCGTAATAAAACTCTTATCGATTCCAAGTTCTTCAGTCGTTTCACGGATAGCCGCTTCTTTCGGTGATCTATCTGTTTTTTCCACACCACCCCCAGGAAAGCAAATCTCACCTGGCTGACGTTTTAACTGTAATGATCTAACTTCAAAAATTAAGTGAATCTCACCATCAATACGGACTAAAGGAACGAGTATACCATATAGCCGAAAATTTTCTTTCCCTAAAATAGTTGCTTGATGTTCTTGCACTTTTTTAAAAATCTCTTGAATATCCATTGAATCCTCCCTCCCATCTTTCCATTATAATCAATATTATCCTCGAAAGTTATCCAAACCGCTTAATCATATTATACCAAGTTTCTCCTCCAAGTTGGGATACAGAGCTGCCTTCATTCCTATATCCATGGTTTTCATAAAATGGAATATATTTTCCTTTACACGTTAATGTGACGGTTTCACTTTCTTGTTTCTGTGCAATTTTTTCAAGGTAACTTAATAGTGCTCCACCAATTCCTCGATTTTGATATTCTTGTAATACGGCTAAACCTAGGATACTTTGATGCCCACCAGTTTCAGAATTGCGTTTAACAGTAAGAAATAAATCATCCGTAATAAATTCGTATGAAATGACTGGTCCATTAACAAAGCCAACAATTTTATGACCAATACTTGCAACAATAAACGTATCGGGAATTGTTATCATTCGCTCTTTTAATGCAATTTCTGTTGCTGCTTCGCCTTGAATAAAACATGCATTCTCAATTTCAACTACTACATGTAAGTCTTCTCGTACCACTCTGCGCAACGTAACCATTTATCCACCCCAACTTTTCTTATTTTTTTAAATGATGTTAGCCATCTCCTTTATTTAAGAAACTTTATATTGTTTCTCAGGATTCGCCCGAACTTTAAGAAAATTCCATATTCCTATTCCACAGAGGAATGCACTCATACTATATCCACCAATAATATCAGATGGAAAATGAACACCAAGATATATTCGACTAATACCAATTAAGAGGATAAATAGTATACTAACAGCGAGTAACAAAAATCGGCCGAAAGCAGTTCGAATATGTCGCCAAAATAAAAATGCCAAGATCGTATATACAGTAAAAGCAGACATCGCATGTCCACTCGGAAAACTGTACCCACCAATTTCAACTAAACGATGAAATTCAGGCCGCGTTCTTTGAAAGAATGACTTTAATAATTGATTAGCGATTTGTGTCACGATGAGAAGCCCACCATATAGAACTAATTCGCTGCGATGATGCAACACAAAATATAAAAATAAAGATGACATGAAAAAAATTGTTATAACAAATGGAAAAGAACCGATTTTTGTAAAAACGAACATAATCTTTGTTAAACTTTCTGATTCTAATCCTTGAACAAACTGAATAACGGCTAAGTCGAACCTCTCCATCAGATCTTCTTTTACAAAAATAGCCATAAACATAAAGACAATTAAACATAAAATGCTTATGTTGAGTAGTCCACCAAACGGTCTTATTTTATTCATCGAACCGATATCTCCTTATTCCATAAAATCAAATGCTATAAGGAATATTATCGCACATTCATCATTCATATATGAAAGGATACTAAAAAGTTAAATTAATCATACCGCAAAAAAAAAGAGGTTGCCAATAGTGAAGCGTGACGGCAACCTTTTAACATTTTTACCTTATTAGGCTGTTTTCGAAAAACAACCATCCTTGAGAAAAATAGCCTTTAATTAAAGAAAACGTAGGAACGCTAGAGCCTTCCTTGTGCACTTATTCGTATAGGAAAGTAGAAATTGGAAAATTTATACTTTCCTATTAACCAAGAAATTCGACTCAAGTCCCTTTTACCCTACTTCCCCAAGTTTATGTCCTAACTGAAGTTGATACATTTGGTAATACTTTCCTTTTTTCTCCATTAGTTGTTCATGGTTTCCATACTCAGATATATTTCCACGATCTAAAACAATAATTTGATCAGCATTTTTTATCGTGGATAGACGATGAGCAATAATGAATGTCGTTCGTCCTTGTTTCACCACATCCATTGCCTGTTGAATAACTTTTTCTGTTTCTGTATCAATATTTGATGTTGCTTCATCTAATATTAATATTGCAGGATTAAATGCTAACGCCCGTGCAAATGAAATTAGTTGTCGCTGACCAGAGGATAATGTACTCCCTTTTTCAAGAACTGGTTCATCTATACCTCGTTCAAATTGATTAAAAACGAAATCTGCACCAACTGCACGTAATGCTCTTTCAGCCATTTCTCTTGTAATTTTTGGATCATTTAAACTTACATTCGAGTAAATTGTCCCAGAAAATAAAAATGGTTCTTGTAACACAATTGCCATATGCTCACGAATCGTCTGTTGGGGAACTTTTGTAATATCGACTCCATCAATGAATATTTCACCACGACTCGGATCATAAAACCGAAACAACAAGTTCATGATCGAGCTCTTCCCTGAACCAGTGTGACCGACAAAAGCGATCGTCTCTCCTTGATTCGCTTGAAAATGAATGTCATTTAACACATATTCATTTTCCTTATAAGCAAAGTAAACATGATTAAATTGCACATTTCCCTTATAACGTGGTATCTTTTCATCGCTTACCTGTATTCCTTTCTCATCTAATAAAAGGAACACTCGCTCTCCAGCAACTAAAGACGCTTCTAAATTACTAAACTGATTAACGATATTATGAATTGGATTAAACAGACGGTTAATATAATCAACATACGCATAAAGAACACCAACAGTTAAAGTCGTTCTAGTTGTTATAGCATCTCCGCCAAAATACCAAATAAAAGCAACAATGACAATAGCCTTCAAAAACCCGACTAAATTTCCTGAAGATAATGAGTTTAGTGTTAAAAGTTTATTTTGATAACGAAAATGTGTTTCATTCAAATGCTCGAACTCCTGACGAGTCTTCTTTTCTCGATTAAATGCTTGAATAATTGGCATTCCTGCAATCGATTCATTAATCATTGCATTAATCTCACTAATTTTTGACCGGATAACATGGTTGTATTTTGCTGCAAATTTCCGATAAATAATCATCCAGACAATAATAATTGGAATTAGTAATGTAAAAATCATCGCAAGTTTCGCATCTAATAGAAACATCGCTGTATAAATCCCTATTAAATAAACAAACCCAGTGAAAAAGTTTGATAACACCGCTACGTATAAATCGCGAATCGCTTCTGTATCATTTGTAATACGCGCAACGACCTTGCCAGCAGGTAAATTATCAAAATAAGAAATTGGTAATGTTTGAATCTTTTTAAATAAGTCATTACGCATTTTTTGAATAATCCGATTAGCTGCTTTTTGTAAATAATAGTATTGACCATAGTTAAAAATACCAGCAATCACAAATAATCCAAAGTAAAGAACGATTAATTTCATTATCATGGAAAAATCTGCGTGTTTTGCCATAATATGATTATCAATAATGGTTTTTGCGACAAATGGACTAAGCACCTCTGCCGTAACGGCAATTGTTAACATAATTAACGCGACAATAATCATACGTTTATAATACATAGCATACTGAAATAAGCGTCGTCCAACCATTATACTTCAACCTCCTTCTTAACCGTTCCATATTGTTGAAGTTGAAACTGCTCTTTATACCAGCCATCTCTTTCTATTAATTCACGATGACGACCCGCATCAATCACTCTTCCCTCATCTAAAACAATAATCCAATGAGCATGTTCAACTGCTGAGAGACGATGAGTAGTAATGAAAGTTGTTTTTCCCGCACGCTCTTTCCGTAAATTATTAATAATCTTCGCCTCTGTTTTACCGTCAACAGCAGAGAGAGCATCGTCTAATATAAGAATTTCAGGGTTTTTTATTAAAGCTCGAGCAATTGAAATTCTTTGCTTTTGACCACCGGATAAAGCGACCCCTTTTTCACCAACTAACGTATTTAATCCTTGTGGTAGCAAATTTAAGTCTTTATCAAAATCTGCAAGAGAAATTGCTTTCATCATTTCTTCTTCAGTTGCATCTTCATTTCCAAATAAAATATTTTCCTTTACACTGCGACTAAATAAAAACGTATCTTGAGGTACATACCCAATCAACTTTAGAACATCTTGTTTATTTTGCTCATCAATCTGGATATCAGCGAAATTTATTTTTCCTGCACCAAGCGGATATTCACGCAACAATTGCTTGATAAAGGTTGTTTTTCCACTCCCTGTTTTACCAACAATGCCAATCGTTTCTCCTTGCTTAATATGAAGGGATATATCTTGTAAATTTTTCGAATGAGAAGTTGGATATTGAAAATTCACTTGATTAAAATCAATCGTACTTAATTTCTCAACTTGTTTTGGTTGCTTTGGATTTGGTACATCTTCCTTATAATTTAACGTTTCTTGTACCCGATCAAGCGACGCATTACCTCGCTGCATAACATTGATTAATTCACCAATTGCATACATTGGCCAAGTTAACATCCCTAAATACACGTTAAAAGATACGAGTTCGCCGATTGTAATTTGTTGTTGAAAAATCAAGTATGCCCCAAAAGATAAACCTATACTAAAACTTGCACCTGTTAAAATCCGCGAAATTGGAAAAAAGTACGCATCAATCTTTTCCACTTTTACATTTTTTTGAAAAACATCTTCTGTCATCTTTTCAAAAAGTTGCTCCTCTGCCCTTTCTTGATTGTAAGCCCGAACAACTCGAACACCTGAGACAGATTCAAGAACCCGGTCATTCATCTCACCAAATGCGTCTTGAGCAATTGTATAGTGGTGATGAATTTTATCTCCTAATATTTTCATCGTTATTGCAAGAATTGGTAACGGTAAAATACTTGCAAGCGTTAATTTCCATGAAACTAGAAATCCCATCATCAACAAAATGGTTAACATATACAAAGTCGAATCCACTAATGTTAATATGCCAAAACCAGCCGTTACAGAAACGGAACGTAAATCATTTGTCGCGCGGGCCATTAAATCACCCGTTCGATTTTTTTCATAAAATGTTGGCGACATGCGAAGAAAATGATTCATTAATTTTGATCGTAGTGATTTTTCAACGATAAATGCTCCACCGAATAAATTGTATTGCCATTTATAGGTGACAAAGTAGTTTACCACTGCTAACCCGCTTAAGAATATCAAGTAAAATAGGAATTTATCATTGGTTAAATGTCCTAGAAAAATATCATCAATAACTGAACCTATCATCATTGGTGGAATAACTTCAATAAAGTTAGCGAGTATTAATAATGCAATTGCAACAACATATCGCTGCCAATACTCTTTAAAAAACCATTGTAATTTTGTTAGTACACTAAACATAACGTGTCAACTCCCTGTTTGTAATCTGAACTATCCGCTTTCAAGATCTAAGCTTTTCATCATAATTATCTTTTTTCTAAACATCGTTATCGCTCCCTTTTATTTTCGAATCAAACAAATATTGCCTTTATATAAACAGTTTCCTGTTGATACCATTTTATTCCAATTAAGATGGACAAAAAAACACCATACGTCCATAACGGAAGCATGGTGCCCGAAATAAAAGACGCAAGAATAACCTGCGCCCTTTTGATTTGTTAGCAACATTTTTCTCAAAAGAAAATTCATCCTATATGTCCATAAGGGCAGGTTATAACCATATTTAGTTCTTCGTAACGTACAAGCTTTATAATATTCATCACGGTTATACCCTCCCTTCAATTCAAAATTTTCACCCTGAAAGAATGATACCATTATATTAAATTTTATGTCAATCTTTATTTTATAAAACTTTTAATCTTTACGATAACTTCACAATTGTTCGACCTTTCATTTCTCCGTTTAAAATTTGTTGTAAACCTTGTGGTAATTGTTCCAAAGTTATTTCATGTGCGATCGATTCCAATAAGTTATCTGGTTTCATTTCCTTTGCTAAACGATTCCAAATTGCAAGACGTGTCTCCATTGGACAAAAAACTGAATCAATTCCTAACAAATTTACTCCACGTAAGATAAAAGGAAAAACGGTACTCGTAAAATTGTTTCCAGCTGTTAAACCGCTAAGGGCAACAGAACCACCATACTGAATGGATGATAAAATCGTTGGTAAATATTCTCCAGCTACCGGATCTATACAGGCTGCCCATCTTTGCTTTAATAGTGGACGTTTTTTCGGATTCGAAAGTTCATCCAGAGAAATTATTTCACTGGCTCCAATTTGTTTCAAATAATCATGTTCGGCTGTTTTGCGGGTACTTGCAGTAATTGTATAACCTAATTTTTTCAACATTCCTATTGCACTACTTCCAACTCCACCCGATGCTCCTGTAACTAAAACAGTTCCCTTATCTCGGGATAATCCGTTCTCTTCTAGACGATGAATAGACAAAGCGGCCGTAAACCCAGCTGTTCCAATAGCCATCGTCTCCTTCATTGTTAACCCATCAGGTATCGGAACAATCCAATCTCCTGGAACACGAGCAATTTCGCTGTATCCTCCATAATGGTTCACACCTAGATCATACCCAGTCACTAATACTTCGTCACCTATTTTGTAACGGGAATCGTTTGATACGAGTACTACCCCCGCTAAATCAATTCCTGGAACAAATGGATAGTTTCTCACAATGCCACCATTTGAAATAGAAGCTAAGCCATCTTTATAGTTGACACTTGAGTATTGAACTTCTATGATTACGTCTCCTTCAGGTAAATCATTGATTGTTAGCTCCGTAACTTTTAATTCTATTTGATTATCTACTAATTTATCAACAACGAATGCCTTAAATGGTTTCATTTTTTCACACCTTTTTCACTATTTATGAATTGATTGAGAAAAACGAATATAACCCATGTATACTAAGCTTGGGCACTATTTTCTTCTTTTAGTAATAGGCTCTGTTAAAGTTAGTTGTTGATTATTTGATATACAGGAACTTATGTTCTATAATAAGATTATCATTATTAAAGTTGGTGATGACGATGAGAGCAACTGTTATTCTTAAAGCCATTCAAAAACTAAATCCAGCAGAAAAACATCGATTACGAGAATATTTAATTGATGCACTTACAGCATCCTCCTCAACAGGAACCGTTCTTCAAGAAATATCTGAGCGTAAAAACAAGAATGGTTATCGTTGTCCAGATTGTGAATCGGAGCATATTGTTCGGTTTGGAAAATATTCAACTATCGTTGAAGGAGAAGAAGTTAAAAAGCAACGTTATCGATGCAAAGCGTGTAAAAAGACATTTACCGACCTTACACATACAGCTTTATATCGAACTCGTCGTCTTAACCAATGGATGAAGTTTATCGAGTGTATGATAGAAGGATATTCATTACGTAAGTCTGCTGAATTGATTGGCAATGTTACTCACGTCACATTATTTTATTGGAGACACAAGCTCTTATCTTCGTTAAAACAATTGGAAATATCAAACTTTGAAGGTATCGTTGAAATGGACGAGACCTATTTCTTGTACTCAGAAAAAGGACAGAGAAAAATTAAAGATAGAAAGCCCCGCAAGCGTGGTGGTTCTGCAAAGAAACGTGGTATAAGCAATGAACAAGTATGTGTTCTAGTTGCAAGGGACCGTGACAAAATGACTTTTTCACAGGTATTAGGAATGGGTAGATTAACAAAAGAACAATTGGACAAAGCTATCGGTCATAAACTTTCAAGTGAAAATATATTATGTACCGATTCTTGGCGTGCCTTTAAAACATACGCTGCTGAAAAAGGAATGGTTATTTATCAATTCAAGTCTGATGGTAAGGTTCGTACAAAGGGGTTATACCATATTCAGAACGTCAATAATTACCATCGAAGGCTTAAAGGATGGATACAACGATTTAACGGTGTTGCTACTAAGTACCTAAACAATTACCTTGTCTGGTTTCAGGTATTAGAAAGCATTCAACATCAAAGAAATGAAGTCACGATGAATGACTTGATTATTAGAGGGAACTTAACACAAAATTCGGAAACCTTTGATACAATTAGGTTAAATAAAATTGTGATATAACATTGTTTCTTATCCAACGTATCGGGCAGATTAGTGGGAAGAGCTATTACGGTATAAAAGGGGGACAAAAAATGGAAACAAAAAAACTGCCAAAAGTAATACTAAGAGAATTAACTCTTGATGATGTCGAAGACCGATATCAATGGTGTTTAGATAAAGAAGTAACAAAACATTTAAATATGCCAGATAAATATCCACCATTTAGCAGAGAAGAAACTCTAAATTGGATTAAGATGTGCATTGAAAAAACAAATGGATATGAACAAAAAGCGATAGTAACTGAACAGGGTAAACATATAGGTTGGATTGACCTGAAAAACATCGATAAATTAAACAAACACGCCGAATTAGGCATAGCAATAGGTGATAAAAACTATTGGGGAAAAGGGTATGGATTATCTGCGATGCAAGAAATGCTTTTGTGGGGGTTTAATGAATTAGAACTTAACAAGATTTGGCTTAGAGTTGAGGTTGATAATGAAAGAGCCATAAAATCTTATAAACGAATGGGTTATGTCGAAGAAGGTATTTTGAGACAAGACCGATTAAGAAATAAAAAATTTGTTGACCGTTTAAGATTGAGTATTCTTAAAGATGAGTTCTTCAGCAAAAGAAAGTTTTAGTTGAATAAGACTATATTACAAGATAGAACTTCCAGATAATTGGAAGTTCTTATTTTTTCTTTATATCAACATTAAACTTTAACAGAGCCTAGTAATATAATTTCCCATTCAAGATTTTGAATTCGGTCAGAAAGCTCTTCCGTTTTCTCTAATAATGCATCCTTACCTCTTACATTCACATACATTGGTTCACCAATAATGACATTGATCTTTTTCCTTTTTAATATCTCCTTCACATTGGTCGGGCCAGTATATGCACATGGGATAATTGGCACTTTTGCTAGATTCGCTATTGTGACAACCCCACGTTTTAGTGGTGCTGACTCATCTCTAGTCCCACTTGGAAAAATCCCTACTACATTCCCATCTTTCAACCTGTTCACAGGAATTTTTATACTGCTTGTTCCAGGATTTTCGCGATCAACAGGAAATGCATTTAAACTGGATAAAAATTTTCCCACGTATTTATTGTTGAACAGTTCTTTTTTAGCCATAAAATGAATTTGTCTCGGTAATATTGCAACCCCTAACCCAAAAATTTCTACCCAACTCGTATGATTGCAGGCAATTATATATCCTGTATCTTTGGGTAAATGTTCGATGTTTTTTACTGAAATTTTCGAGAATGTTGTTAATATCATCGTTGCAATTTTTCCAATAAATGCGTACACAGATGCCACTCCTAACTGTTATGTTACACCTTATAACTGAAATCTTCATATTAATGCGTATGATAAAAAGAATCTCTTTAAAACGGCTGACCAACCCCAATTCAATGACTCTACTATTATTCTGTTACTCCCTCCCATACATCCTACAATAAATTCCCTTTTTTTCCAAGAGCGACAAATATGTCCATCTTTCAACTATTCTTCCTTCTTTCAATCGTTTACTTTCATTTTCTTTACGATCGAGAACGGTAATGAATCGATTTGTAGGTTTTCACGAATCTTTTTATTTCCTTAATCCAATTTCTTCTGGACAAGTTGAAAATGTTGTACCCTCTACTCATCATCCAATAAAGAAAACTCAAGGGAGCTAGAGCCTTTAGGCAACCAAAGAGACTAGCGTTCGCCGAAAAACCTTTTTTCGGCGAAGATGCAATGCTGCTAGAGCTTTCCTTGTGCGCTTAAGCGTATAAGGAAAGTAGAAATTGGAAGATTATTACTTTCCAATTAGCTGAAGGGGCTGTCCGAACATGAGATATCTCTAATGTATGATAATCAAGAAGGTATTGAAACATGAAAAGGGGGTATCCGGAAATCAAACATACGATTTCTGGATTAGCCCCCTATTAAAATATTTACTTATTTATTTTACAACAACGGCCGAATCTACAGCTTTGGCAATAGCCTGTTCTAAGTCATTAATAATATCGTCTACATGCTCAATCCCAATTGATAATCGGATGAGTTCTGGAATCGTCCCTGATAATACTAACTCTTCATCACTTAATTGTGAGTGAGTAGTTGATGCTGGGTGAATGATAAGTGATTTGGCATCTCCAACATTCGCTACATGAGAAAATAATTGAACGTTATTAATCACTTCTCTACCTGCATCTCTTCCGCCTTTTATCCCAAACACAATGATCGAACCTGCACCATATTTTAAATATTTTTGAGCGAGTTCATAAGACGGATGATCTGGAAGGCCTGGATAGGATACCCACTCGACTAGTGGATGTTCTTGTAAGTAATTTGCCACTTTTAAAGCATTTTCATTATGCCGCTCAATCCGTAAATGGAGTGTTTCAAGCCCCAGTAAGAAATAATAAGCATTTTGAGGGCTTAAGCAAGCACCTGTGTCACGTAATAATTGTACGCGTAGTTTTGTCGCAAACGCAACATCACCTAAATCTGCATACTTCAAGCCATGATAACCAGGATCTGGTTCATTAAAGCTCGGTAAATTTTCAATGCTATAATCAAAGTTCCCGCCATCAACGACAACTCCGCCGATTGAATTCCCATGTCCTCCAATCCACTTTGTTGCGGAGTGGACAACAACATTCGCCCCCCATTTAATTGGCTTTGCACTGTATGGAGCAAATGTATTATCAATAATTAGTGGAACTCCCACTTCTTTTGCAATCTTACCAACTGCTTCAATATCAAATATTTGCAAGCTCGGATTTCCAATAATTTCACCAAAGAAAGCCCTTGTTCTTGGAGTTACTGCTTCTCTGAAATTTTCTGGATTGCTTGCATCGACAAATTTTACAGTAATACCAAATTTTTTAATTGTATTGGCAAATAAGTTAAATGTACCTCCATACAAATTATTTGCAGCAACAATTTCATCACCTGTTTCAGCAACATTCAGGATGGCATATGTAATTGCTGCAGATCCAGAAGCAGTTGCAACAGCTGCGGTGCCACCTTCTAATGCAGCGACGCGCTTTTCAAACACATCAACTGTCGGATTCATAATTCGCGAGTAAATATTTCCTGTTTCTTTTAAACCAAAAAGGTTGGCAGCATGTTCTGCACTGATAAAAACATAAGATGTTGTTTGATAAATTGGTACTGCACGTGATCCTGTTGTTGGGTCAACCTCTTGACCACCATGTAATAAAATCGTTTCATCTCTGTAATCTTTTGACATTGGCAATTCCCCCTAATTGATATTAACAATAATACGGTGAGTTACCTATAGAGAGAATTGAAGAGGGTGAAAAATAAGAAAACCTCTTCAAGTTAAGAAGAGGTCTACGATTATAGTTCCTCCTCTTATCTCTCAGATCATACGGACCTGTAGGAATTGGCACCTTTTCAAACTATGTTGTTTGAAGGTTGCCGGGTTTCATCGGGCCTAGTCCCTCCACCTCTCGCGATAAGAGTATGCACTCACACTATGTAATTATTGTTATTAACACAGATTATACAGAATTATCTTTATCTAGTCAATTGTTTTTTTATAAAAAATTAACTTTATTGAAAAAATTGATTAAATGTCCCTTAACGTGTTTTATCCCATTCTACTTAATCCTCATTCTCAACGTAAGGATCTTTCTCATACGGCGGAAGATCTCCAAACATTGTCATAATACCTTCTTTATCAAGAGCATCTTCGTATTTTTCATGTTGTTTATTCGGATAAACGGTAATATTTTTCCCATACATATCAACACCAACAAAATTCTCGAAATCCTCAACATACCCGACATTTTCTTCAGACTCAATATTCACATCATTATAATCTGTTTTTGGTTCAAAAAAGTCAGATGGTGTTTCACTTGTCCCCCAACTTGCTACCTCTTGCCATGAATCCTCTGCATCAAAGCTCATACCTTCATCATTAGAATCATCAAAATCAAATTTCCCATAGGGAGGCATTAAAACTTCTTCTTCTATCGGTCGCTCTGTTGATGTTACTTGATCTGGACTATGTTCTTTACAGTAAGTTGTTGTTGGCAGTGCTTGTATTCTCTCAAATGGGATTTCTTTGCCACACACTTCGCATATACCATAGGTCCCTTGTTCAATTGCTTGGAGAGCTTTTTCAATGTTCTTCATATAATTGCCTTCATGTTCGTTTAAAGCAAGGTCTTTACCGCGCTCAAATAATTCTGTTCCCTCATCTGCTGGATGGTTGTCATAACTCGAAAGTTCACCAATTGATTCATGTAAATGACCTTTATTCATCCCTAACTGGTCATTTCCTTTAAGCCGTTTCTCAAGTTCTGCTTTTTCTTCTAATAATCTTTTACGGAAGGTATTCATTTGTTTATCAGTAAGCATTGTAATATTACTCCTCCAATTTGTTTCTTTTAGTATTTGTAAAAATGAGTAAAAGATAATTATTAAATAGAGGATGTTTCTTCCAATACATATTTACAAGTTGTCCAAAAAAATTATCACATTTCATTATGGTTTACGTACAACTGTAACAACTACAAATTCAGGTTCTCTCTTTAACTGATTACGTTAACAAGTCTTTCGTTTGCAAGATGTATTCCTCGCATGGGATTATCTGCTTGAATAGTTCCTTACTTTTCACAGACAATAATACTGTAAGAAGAAAGAATTCTTCTTAAATCTGTGAAAAGAGGTGTTGGCTTTGAGAAGGAATTGGATGCGGTACTTAAATGTTAACAAAATGGTTAATCGAATGCAGAAAAGACGCAACAGCCGGAATAAATTTTGGTTATCGTTAGTCGGTATCAGTCTTGCTGGTGGAGCCACTGCCTATAGTATGTCACGGGGAAAAAGTAACGATACAATGCAGCAACTATTTAAAAAGGCTTCTAATTCAATTGGAAATATGATGCCAAACACAGGTACAAATCAATAATAAAAATCCAATTTGAAAAAGGTTGTCCTAAAAATGTGATATTCAAGAAAATTGAAATATCAAGGTTTTGAAACATGAAAAGGGGCATCCGAAAATCAAAGGACAGCCCCTTTCTTACCTCCAGTCAAGTAGTTTTTAAAACATTTTTGTACAAAGGAATAATTTTTATGTATGGGAGGGGGTACCCCATTTGCAACGACAAATAGACCTTACGAATTTTACTTTTTTCGAGGTCATCTATGATATATTTAAATCAACCATTTACGCACAGGAGATAGCTGTGTCGTAATCGTATGGTACATTGTGTTGAATAAGGTGAAAGATTAGTTTCAAAAACTTATTCATACACGCGATAATGGCAACCTTATGAGGCTTTCTCTGGGGTTGCGTTTTTAATTTGTCATAATAATCGACTAAGTGATTACTTGTTTTTTTGCGTAAGGTAATCATCGTTTTCATCATATAAAATAAAATTTTCCGTAATTTCTTATTTCCACGCTTGTTAATGCGATCTTGATAATGTGTATTGCCCGATTGATAGCGCATTATATCAATTCCCACATAGGCGTTTAATTGTTTATGGTTTTTAAAACGGCAAATATCGCCTAATTCCCCAATAATGCGCACAGCTGTAGTCTCCCCAATCCCAGGAAACGAAATAAGCACTTGAAATTCGGAACGGTCTTTCGAAAGTTCAACCATTTGTTTAACTAGCTGTTCCTTTTTTTCTTTTAAATCCGCAATGCGTTTTGCGTAATCCTTTACTTGTTCACACCTAACATCCGTTGAGGAAATAGCTGGATAAGATTCTTTGGCAACTTCTAATAAAATAATCGCTTTTTCTTCTGCACGCTTTAACGAAAGATTTTTTCGTGTATTGTCTTTTAGTCGGTTGCGAATCACCGTTTTAGAATGCGCTATTAGTACCGTCGGATGAGGATAAAGCTGCACGATGTTTAAAAACAATGCAGAACGTGGTGTAATAATCTGCTCTAACTCTGGGAAACTGAGTTGTAAAATGGCATGCATCCGATTCCATAAATGATTGATTTCTGTATCGACCTCATCATAATATCGCGTTAACGCACGAATCTGCTCATCGTATTCATCCTGTTGGTATGTATAGTCCCGTTCCATTTTAAAATGAGTTTTCGCCAGCTCATGTGCATCACTCTTATCTGTTTTATGCCGACGCATGGAAGCCATTTGAAGGTTTGCCTCTAATGGATTCATCCGGCTATACCTATACCCATGGTCGCATAAAAACTTCTCCAATCCTTTTGAATAAACGCCTGTCGCTTCAAAGACAATTTCAGGTGCTTGTCCATCAAGAATCTTTAATTGTTGTAATCGCTCATGAAGCAATTGAAAGCTAGAACGTGTATGTTCAATCTCACCTTCATACTCACATCGTTTATAACGGTCATATACCGTCATCACACTTTTCCCCATACTTACATCAAAAGCTACAACATGTTTCATATTTTCTTCTCCTTTTTAGCCATCCATAGAAGCCTTCACAGTGCCTTATCGATTCCATTTTCTTCTAGGACCCAACATACTAAACTGATTCAAATAAGGTTGTGAAGTAGGTCTGTTTTTGATACGGACTCTCTATTGGTCCCAGGGGCTGTTCGACCTTCCTTCACTTCTACTATAAACAAATAGTAGCACAAACCATGGCCTTGGTCTGTGCTACTAATGTTAGTATGTTTTTCCTAATTTTTATTTCGTCTTTTTATTCTCTTTTTTATCTTCATCTTGATTTAATTCTACTTGTCCATAAACTGGAAAATGTCCATAACCATCTAAATATGTTCCCCAAGTAGTATTATTATTTAATGCATTGTTGTCTACATTATGTTCATTTGATTGATTATTTTGTTCCCCTGGTTCCGGAAAAATTTCATCCCCGAATTCAGTGTCGTATCCCGCCGTGTTCGATCTAATTCTTGCTGTACTCGTCTCATTGTTTTCCTTGTAATTCGCTTGATTTGAATAAGTTGATTCAGTATTCGTTTCTTGACTAAAAACTGCTTGGTTAGGAGCAGGTTCACTAGATAGAGTCACCGATTGTAAATTTTTCGTTGCTAAGTCTTCAGAACCTTTATCAGTACTTTGGTTATAACCTTGGTTTGATTCATTTGTTTCGCCCGAAGTATTCGTTGATTCCGGTAATATTTCTTCTACAAACTCTGTATCCGACGTTTGTTGGCGATTTTTTGCTAAGCTAAAGTAATTCTCTTCACCCATTTCCGTTTGATAGCTTGGTGTTGTCTGATAAGTTGTAACTCGATTTTGTGTTTGCTCCGTTTCCGTAAGCACATTGCGCACAAGATAACGATGAAAAAACACTTCACCGACAGCAATCAATATTGCAGATAGAAAGCTCGCAACCCCGATACGAATTGGTTGCTCAATAATCATTGCCCCAATTAGCCATGTTCCAAAATAAGCTAGTCCAAAATCAGCTATTGTGGCCATTGTGTTTCCATAAGCAGGGAGTATGAACATATCACCTAACAAGTAAGCACCCATCGTTAATAATAAACTTATTGTTAAAATATCTCCAAAGGAAACACCATATAAAAACCCAAGTACAATTGATAACACAGCCAAAACCAATACAAATTTTATGAGTAGTGAACGTAAATGTTTCATAAAATCCTCCTTTATATTTTAATACGTTCACATTTAGATTGAGTTTATTTTCTTAATTTTATACGAAGGAAGTTTTCTATAAACTTTATAATAAAAACCCTTTTAAAATACTTTAAAGGGGATTTTTAATCATTTTAATTGTAATTCCATAAATTCATGTTAAAATTTTCATTATCCCGAAATGGATATATATGTAGGAGTTGATAAAATGAATAAAAAATTAGAAAAAGCTACATTTGCTGGTGGATGCTTTTGGTGTATGGTTAAACCTTTTGATCAATGGGATGGCGTTCAAAGTGTCATATCAGGATATTCTGGTGGTACGATTGAGAACCCAACATATGAACAAGTTAAAACAGGCTTAACTGGCCATTATGAAGTTGTTCAAATTACATATGACCCTTCTATAATAAAATATGAAACGATAATAAATATATATTGGCAACAAATTGACCCTACTGATCCAGACGGTCAATTTCAAGATCGTGGCAGTCAATACCGAACGGCAATTTTTTATCATACTGAAGAACAAAAAGAAATTGCTTGGAAAACAAAAGAACAACTAACAAATAGTGGTATGTTTAAAAAACCAATTGTAACTGAGATTTTACCAGCAGAACCATTTTACCCAGCGGAAGAATATCATCAAGATTTTTATAGAAAGAGTCCTAATGAATACAAAGAGGATCGACAAAGATCAGGAAGAGATGAATTTATTAAAGAAACTTGGCGTAAATAATGATGTGAAATTATTTAGGAGCTGTCCAGAAAGTTATATTTTCGATTTCCGGATGCCCCTTTTCATGTTTCGAAGGGCACATACAATCTTTCTATATACCCTTCGTTTCTTCGCATCCCCTTTTTTCACTGCAAAAAAGACTTCAGCAACATGACCTTGCAGCCGAAAAGAGTTTTTTCGGTGAACTTAAGGGAGGGCTTAGCTCCCGCCGAATCTTGAAAACCCAAGTTTTCCTTACATAGTTCAATTTCAATAATTTCGTAACGTTCCATGTTATACTTATAGTGAAACATGCGGTCCTGCACGAATGATAAGGAGAGGGGAGCTTCCATGCGTGCACTTCTATATATTTTAATTTTTATTTCATTTACTGATTTATTTGCGCAACTACCTATTACAAGTACATATGCTCGAAGTATCGGTGCAACAACTGGGTTCATTGGATTCATTGTTGGTGCTTATTCCCTTTCTAATTTATTTAGTAACCTTTATTCTGGCTATTTCGTTGACCGAAAAGGACCAAAGCTCACACTCCTTATCGGTTTTCTTATTAATGGGTTCATTCTCATTTTATATTCATTCGTTACTTCTCCATTTCAATTACTAGCGATCCGTTTTTTAAATGGTTTGAGCGCAGGAATTATTACCCCAGCAGCATTTACGTACTTATCACTCCTCAATAGAGGTAAAAAAAGCGGGAAAACTTTTGCTTTTTCAGGGGCTTCCGTTGGATTAGCAGCAATTTGTGGGCCCGCATTTTCCGGAATCATTGCTTCAAAAGCAGGCAGTGAAGTTGTTTATATAATCATTGGTTGTTTGATGATTTTAGCCTTTTTCATTACTTTATGCATGAAATCAGTAACAGTTTCACAAAACAATAGTAACCAAAAATCATCTCGTCAATTTTTTGAGTTATTTTCAAGTAAAGGTTTAGTATTTGCCTTTGTAGGGGCTATATGTTTATCCGCTTCTCAAGGAATTCTCGCTTATATGTTACCGTTGAAAGTATATCAATTAGAAATGGCTGACCATATTAGTGGGATGTTAATGAGTATTTTTGGTGTTATTGCGATTCTATTTTTTATGTTGCCTACCAATAAAGTTTATGACAGATTTTCGAATGAAATACTTTTACCAATCGGGATGATAATCATTTCAGTATCGCAGGCGATTTCAGGTTTTGGGCAGAATTTGACAACTTTACTAATCAGCATGATCATCTATGGTATTGGGTTTGCAATCGTGTTCCCTTCTATGAGTAATCTTGTAGCAAAGTATTCAAAACCAAAGAATCGAGGAACTGCCTTTGGTGTCTTTTATGCTTGCTATTCTTTAGGTTCATTTTTAGGAACGTCTTTGACCGGTGCTTTTTCTTTACCTCCAAGAGAAGGATTTTATGTTGCGACAATATTCCTATTTAGTATATCGATAGCTAGCCTTATGTTCATACGGAAAAAGTCTAGTTTTCACACATAAACAGTACTTTATTCCTATTTAAAAGAGGTGCGGGGCAAAAGTATTTCAGATATAAAAAACTTTAGACGCTTGAGACTTTAGGCAACCAAAGAGCCGTCGTTTGACGTAATACTTTTTGCGAGTGCAAGGTCATACTGCCGAAGCTTTTCTTAGAGCACGTAAGTATCGGAAAACCCGAACTTTTCATGTGACATTCAAATTCAACATTTCGTAATCGTTCGGGTTTTTTATGATTCTGTTATTTTTAATCAAATTTATTTGCTCTTACAAGGAACAATTTCGTTCTTTCCCAACCTCTTTTCCTTTTTATTCTATTGCTTGAGCTAAGTCATCCAATAAATCTTGAACATCCTCGATTCCTACAGAAATTCGTATTAATCCATCCGTAATACCCAATACTTCACGATGCTCTTTCGGTATTGAAGCGTGAGTCATTTTTGCTGGTAATGAAATTAAACTTTCCACAGCACCAAGACTTTCTGCTAGAGTAAAAAGTTTTGTTTTTGCTAATACTTGTTCAGCTAAATGACCGCTTCCAATATCAAATGAGAGCATACCACCAAATCCTCTAGATTGATTTTTATGTGTATCATAGCCAGTATGGGTAGAAAATCCTGGATAATAAACTTTCTTTACTTTCGGATGACTTTGTAAAAAATTAGCGATTGCTTTCGTATTCGTCTCAATTTCCTCCATCCGAAGTGCTAATGTTTTTATTCCCCGTATTAATAACCAGCTATCATCTGGACCTAATATTGCACCGACAGAATTTTGAACAAAATGCATTTCATTTGCGAGCTCTTCTGAAGATACAACAACAACTCCCGCAACAACATCACTATGCCCTCCTAAATATTTCGTCGCACTATGAAGAACAATATGTGCTCCTAATTCAATTGGATTTTGCCAATAAGGTGTCGCAAATGTATTATCAACAATTAATTGTAAATGATTTTCGTTTGCAATTTGAGCCATCTTCCGAATATCTGTTATTTTTAATAAAGGATTTGTCGGTGATTCGATATAAATTGCTTTCGTATTCAATTTGATCGCTTCATTTACCTTTTGTGCATCACTCGTATCTACAAAGCTAATATCAATATTATAACGACTCAATATTTTTGTTGCTAGCCGAAAAGTACCACCATATACATCATCTGTTAAGATAATGTGGTCACCACTTTTAAATAAGTGCATGACTGCTGATATTGCAGCCATACCTGAACTGAAAGCAAAACCTCGCACGCCACCTTCAAGGTCACAAATTAGTGTTTCTAAAGCCTCCCTTGTCGGATTGCCTGTTCGCGCATATTCGTATTTAAAATTTCCAACTCCATCTTGTTTAAACGTACTCGCATGCGATACTGGTATAGATACAGCCCCAGTTGTCTTGTCACGTGAAATTCCACCATGAATCATTAATGTTTTTTTACGCAAAAGAATTGCCCTCCCTTAAATTTGTTTCGAACGAGTAAAGATTTCATTCGAGTGAACTATCCGTAAATATTTGATGATAAATATCGCTCACTACTGTCTGGAAAAATAACGACTATATTCGTTCCGTCTTTTGCCTTTTCCGCTTCTTTTAAAGCTGCAGAATAAGCCGCTCCAGAAGAACTACCAACTAACATCCCTTCCAATTTAGCCAATTGTTTTACTTGGTAAAATGCCTCATTATCAGAAATCGTATAAATCTCATCAAAATACTCCGTTTTAACAAAACAAGGAATGAACTCCATTCCAATCCCCTCTGTTTTATGAGGACCTGGCTTGCCCCCGTTTAGAATAGAGCCCTCTGGTTCGACAACAACCGTTTTTGTATTTTTACAAATTTCTTTTACATATTGGGCGGTCCCGGTAAATGTACCACCGCTTCCCGCCCCAGCAATAAATATATCAATTTTTCCATCAAGATCATTTACAATCTCAGGTCCAAGTGTTTCATAATATGTTAACGGATTTACTTCATTCTCAAATTGTAAAGGGATGTATGAGTCTGGAATTTCCTTTGCCAATTCTTTTGCTTTGGCAATTGCACCAGCCATCCCCTCTTCTGTTGGTGTATTGATAACTTGAGCTCCAAGTGCCTTCATAAGGATTTGCTTTTCTATGCTGAATTTTTCTGGTACAACACAAATGACATTCACACTCGTATGAACAGCGGCTAAAGCAAGTCCAATCCCTGTATTTCCGGCTGTCGGCTCAATTACTGTACCATTTGCTGAAATTTTCTTTTTTTCTAATGCATCAGCTAACAACTTTTTCCCTAGTCGGTCTTTCACACTTCCACCTGGGTTCATATATTCTAATTTAGCATAAATATTTACTTTATGGCGAAGAGGATGTTTATTAATTTTTACTAACGGCGTCTTACCGATTACTTCACAAATATGATTGTATCGTCCCATTTCCTACACCCTTCACATTATGCAAATATTTCTTTCCATTCAGCTTTTTTTGCAAGCATTCCTTTTGCTATTTCTTGGGCCCCACGAAGACTATGACTAGCAGCCCAACCACATTGTACTTCATTGCAGGCTGGTACTTCAGTCGCACCAACTACGTCTCGTAATGTTTTCTCTAAAACCTCTAAAAATTTATCATAATCACCATCATTAATAATAGAAATATAAAATCCTGTCTGACATCCCATTGGGCTCACATCAAAAATTGTATCATGGTGATTACGAATATATTCAGCCATTAAATGTTCTAAGGAGTGAAGTGAAGGCATTTCCATATGTTCTTTATTTGGTTGACAGAAACGAACATCATATTTAAAGATTTTATCACCATTTGCCCCTTCACTAACCCCTGCAAGACGAACATATGGTGCTTTTACTTTTGTATGATCTAAATTAAAACTTTCAACATTCATTTTTTTAATTTCCATAACGATTTACCTCCGATTAATTAATTCCTACTTTATTAGTATGATATGTTTATAGTAAGTTGTCAAAACAAAATAATTGAAATGTTTAATTGTTGACAAATTTTATTTTTAAATCATACTATACACATATGAATTATTTGATTAATCTTATGGAGGAATTAGTATGGGAAGAGAATTTGATGAACTTTTTGATGAATGGGCTGTTTCATATGATGATACGGTAATTGGAAATGATATCGAATATCGTGAAGTTTTCCTTCATTACGAACATATATTAAATCAAGTAGCAAATAAAGCATCTGGGACAGTTTTAGAATTTGGTGTTGGCACTGGAAATTTAACAAAAGTGCTATTAAAAAAGGGGCTCCATGTCATTGGTATTGAACCATCCAAAGAAATGAGGGCAATTGCCAAACAAAAAATGCCCCATCTCGAACTCTATGATGGTGATTTTCTCTCATTTCCAACATTTGCTACTCCAATCTCAACAATTGTTAGTACGTATGCATTCCATCATTTGACTGATAATGAAAAAGAGGAGGCAATTAAAAACTTTGAAAATTTATTAGAGCGTAACAGGAAGATTATTTTCGCTGATACTATTTTTGAATCGATTGAGGTTAAAAAGAATAGGATTGAAGAAGCAAAATTGAATGGTTTTTCAAGATTACAGAAAGATCTAGAAACAGAATACTATACGACAATTCCTGTATTAAGAAAAATATTTGAACGTCATCGTTTTCACGTTCGATTTACACAAATGAATCAATTTGTTTGGATTATCGAAGCTGAAAAGCAATAATTATTCTTACTCTGCCTTTATTCACCATATTCATTTATATTTTTCTAACAAAATAACTATATATTAACTAAATCTACAACAATAACCGAGACAGTTCATTTGTCTCGGTTATACATGATTATAATTCCAATGAACGAGATTCAACAAGATGGATACCATAATTTTGAACGAGTTGCTTATAAACAGCCTCTGTATCGTCTTCAAATCCAGGAATGGAGCTCATACAATCTTCTAATAAATAGATTTTACTTGTGTTTTCCCGTTCTCGTGAAAAATATTCTATCAGTTGAATTACCGACTCAAGAACACAATGAGACTTTGCTTCCCCGGCAATCACAATTTGGTCGTACTCCTTCATCTTCTGAAGTAATTCTATATTTTCTCCTACCGTATCACTGTATTCAGGGCGGAAAATACCATACATTTCTGTTGTAGGATACTTCCCTTTGACAATCGGCATGACATTTGTCCCACGTACAACGGAATGAAAATAAATGAGGTTAGCAAGCTGGCCTTCCAATGCAGCTCCAAATGTACCTTCAATACAATGATACGGCCAAATACATAACTTTTTTTTTCCTTCCCTTTCAAGATTAAGTACATATTGCTTACTTTCTTCAACTTTATAAATTGGATGCCACTTCCCACTTTCTATATCGTCGCTTGAAATGATTGTTAGCGGCTTCGGATACTTCCCATTATCGTCTACCCACCAACTAGGATGGAAGATTTGTATCGGTTCATGCGTATCTAGAGAAAAAGCTATTGTAGTAACTTTATGTAAATTATGATATAAAAATTTCGTTACATTTTTTACATCTTCATGTGCACCTGGAACACCAAGTGCTCCATTTTCCATGAAATCATTTTGAAAATCAATTCCTAAAAATAAAATCTTCTTTTGATCTTCTTCTGATGGCTTTACTATCTCATCGTCTGCTAGTGACAAAATTCGATTTAAACGAGCATGACTAGTACCAATTTTATTAACATCAACAATTTGTTCAAATGGTGTTTTCAACATTAAAACGCCCTCCCCATGGACAAGCAAATATATTTTCCTATCTCCTATGTTATCATATTTTTTTAATTATTCACTACTCGAAGTTTCTTTTCTTAATAAATCACGTATTTCCGTTAATAACTGTTCCTCTTTAGAAACCTCTTCTTTCTCTTCCTCTTTTGTTTCCTCATGTTTCTCTCTAATATTTTCTAGTTTATTAAAGACTTTTACAATGAAAAACAATGACAACCCAATAATAAAAAAGTCTACAATTGATTGGATAAAACTTCCATAATGAATGTCTTTATAAGCTAAATCAGAAAAACTCTCTTTCCCTATAAATAAGGAAAAAATTGGCATAATAAGATCGATAACAAGTGAGCTTACAATTTTATTGAATGCTGTTCCAATTATGACTCCAACAGCTAAATCAATAACATTCCCCTTTACGGCAAACTCCTTAAACTCTTTCCACATTTTCATGCTCCTATCATTGTGAATGTTCTAATATTTCACTAATATTCTCTTTCCGATTGCATATAGTGTAGTAGACAAGCTAAAAAAGGGGGAGATGTTCTTGAGTCATTTTACCGTTATTCGTGGTCGTCAACTTGGCAAATTTATTATTTTTGTCATATTTATTGTTGCTGCCTTTATTTGGTATTCTTTTCAGTATAAAGTATTTTCAGCAACAGATGTTGTCGCAAAAGAACAAATTAGAGAAATTCATATGGTCACAGGCGAATTTTCAACAAAAACAGCGACTGGGAAAAAAATTGAAGCGTATCGATTTGATCCAGGGACAATATTTTTAGAAAAAGATGAGAAAGTATTGCTTAAAATTTATGGCGTTAACGGTGAAGAACACCCATTTATCATTGAAGGTACAGATATAAAAGGGACCGTAAAAAAGGGCAAGGAAACGACAATTCCACTAACGTTTAAAAAAGAAGGCACATATCGACTTATTTGTGTAGCGCATCCTGATTATGCGAGAAATGGACCAATGATTGCCTATATCGTAGTCGATTAAACCATAAAAAGCTGTTTCATTTTCAATGTCGTTTTGTAGGACATTGAGTAATTTGAAAACAGCTTTTTCTATGTTATTGGATATACTTAACTATAACAACTGCTTTTATACTTTTGATGGTATAGTAGCTTATGATCAGACACTTAAATGAATCAGATTATTCGATGGATCTCTTGTAATATATAAATTGCCCTTTCTTTCAACCACTATTCCGAGGTCAATTAAGTTTTTAACAACTTCTTCCCTTCTAACTTCATTAGGAAATTTTATTGAATACCATTTTAAACCGACACTATTTTCAGATGGTCTTGGAGCATTTACCCCTGCCCACGTATTAATAGCAATATGATGATGGTACTTTCCGGAAGAAAGGAAAACCGCCTGAGGATAGTAACTAACAATATCAAAGCCTAATCCATCAACATAAAATTGTTGTACACTTTCAAGATTATGAACATGTAAATGTATATGACCCATCGTTGTTCCATTAGGTAAACCTGCCCAAGAAGCAGTACTTTCTCCAAGGATATCCGTTCCATTCAGCTGCAATGTATCCATATGAACCAACCCATTACTCCATTTCCATGTGTTTCTAGAGCGATCGCAATACACTTCGATTCCATTTTCATCAGGATCAACTAAGTAAATGGCTTCACTTACTAAGTGGTCACTTGCAGCGAATGGATACTGCGTTTGTATTAGATGACGCAAAAATACTGATAAGTCGCCTCGAGTCGGAAGTAATATAGCAAAATGGTATAAACCTGTCGTTCTCCCTGTTTTTTTCATAACATTATCTAGTGCATATAAATGCAATAAAGGTGTTTTACCATCGGCAGTTAGTGTTGCCTCGTTACCTGTTTGCTGTAATAGTTGCAACCCAATAATTTCTTTATAAAATGTAATCGACCTTTCTAAATTCGCTACTTTTATTGATACTTGATTAATATATAAATTTGGACTCTCGTGAAATTTCCCCACGTGTTCTCTCCTCCTCCAAACAATATTTTAAAATATAATTAATTCGAGATATATGAATTAATTATAAATATATCCAATTTATTATTTTATGTCAACAAATTCGTTCTATCGAAATATTTAAATAATGAATCTGTAGAAAAATAATACAAGAAGATACGTTCGAAAAAGATGTAAAGAAACCCCGCGTCCAAGCCTTTAGGCGACCAAAAGACTAGAGTTCGTTTTCGGCTGCGATATCATGCTGCTAAAAGCGCACAAGAAAAGTAGAAATTTGAAAATTTATACTTTCCTATAAGAAAAAAAGAGGCTGGGACATAACTAGCCAAAAGTAGTATATAAAAAGGTTCCAGGCAATAAAAAATTTGCTTGGAACCTTTTTTGTGGGGTTTTTCCATTTCTCGTCACTATTTTACCGCTGATGGCGGTGACTTTTCTCATATTCACCGCCATCAACGCAAAGGCTAATTCATTTTTCACTTTCTGTTTTCCTCTGACGGAAAAACGAGTGAAACCTAAATTAGCCTTCAGAAAACCGAACGCTGGTTCTACATCAATTTTACGTTTTCCGTAAATTTCACCAGTTTTCTCGTCTGAAAGCTTCGTACGTACATATTCTTTTTGGGACTCCCACTTTTCATTTATGTAGACTTTTCGGTTGTTCCCTTCTTTTGCTTTCGTGCATAAATCGCGGAGTGGACAATCCGAACAGTCCTCACACTCGTACACTTTAAATTCACGGGTGAATCCGTACCTGTCTGTTCGTTTGGAATGATGGCTAAATCGTACTTTCCGACCATTTGGGCACAGAAAAGTATCTTCGTCCTCATTATATTCCCAATTATCTACATGAAAAGCGTTGTCCTTATGCTTCTTTTTCTTCTCCTTTCGATATTGATTGTATGTAATAAGTGGCGTTCGATTTCGATTCTCGATGATATCTTCATAATTCTGTTCGCTACCATATCCTGCATCCGCGACAATGAATTCCGGAAGCTCGAAAAAGTTTTCTTCAATCGTGTCGAGAAAAGGAATTAAAGTGCGTGTATCGGTCGGGTTTGGGAAAACATCGTAAGCGAGCACATATTGACCTTCCGTCGCAATTTGGACATTGTAACCAGCTTTCAATTGACCGTTCTTCATGTAGTCGTCCTTCATGCGCATAAACGTCGCATCTGGGTCCGTCTTTGAGTAACTATTGCGATCACCGAAAATCTCCATATCGTTTTGATACTTTTGTTTGCGAGTAATGTAATCCATCCATTGCTTCCGAGATTGTATGGGTAATTTGCGTTCGGAACGGAGCTTTTTCCGTTCACTCCCAACTTCAGATACTTCAATCTTTTTATTATATTCCTCGATTTTCTCGTCTAACTTTTCGACTACTTCTTCCATTTCTTTGACGGAAAGTTCCTCTTCCTTTTCTCGCTCTATTGCTGGGATGATCTCCTTCTCTAGCAGCTCATCATACAGTTGATTGGACTTTTCAATTAGCTTATCACTATATCTTTCAATGGACTTCCGCCATACAAAGGTGAACTTATTTGCGTTTGCTTCAATTTTTGTACCATCAATAAAAATGGCTTCCTCTTCAATCAATTCCTTTTCCACGAGCTGATTTCGGAACTGGACAAAGCATTCACGTAGGATGTTTTCAATGAGTGGATTAGAACGGAAGCGATTGATGGTGCGATAGCTAGGTTCATGTCCTTGAGCTAGCCACATCATGCGGATACTATCCTGTAATAAAGCTTCTATTTTACGGCCGGAAAACACGGATTGCGTATATCCACACAAAATGACTTTCAACATCATACGAGGATGATACGCGGGACGGCCGGTTTGTCGTATGAAGTCCTCGAAAGCTTCTTCGGGAATACTCTCGACAAGATCATTGATCGCAAAAGCAATATCGTTTTCTTTCAACTTAATTTCTAAATTTAGCGGTAAAACTACTTGATTCATGTTATAATGTTTAAACATAAGGGCACCTCCAAAATTATTGTTTCGTCACTTTAATTTTATCAAAAGGTGCCCTTTTTGTTTACTAGAATTGTGACAAAAAAGGCGTTGGGTCTACACTTTTTAGTGTAAGCTCCAACGCCTTAATTTTTATTTTACTAAAGTTTTGTCCCAGTCTCTTTCGATTTCCTCAATTTTTTATGTTTTATATTTCATACAACGTCTAATGAAAAATCAGCTTTAATATATCTTTAAGAAACAATGAAATAAAGGTGATTATGCTATATATCCCAATAACTAACAATGAGAATATAAAAATTTTTTTATTAGACGAGAATATTTCTTTTAATTCCACTTAACCAACTCACTTGATGTATTATATTCACTTGATATATCCTAGTGATTTACAAGATTTCTTTATCGGTTTAAATTTAGGTGACCAAGTCTTACAAAATCTTTTTGCCCCTAATTTATATAAATCATTAATTAAATTATTCATAAGTGCTTGCCCTATAAATACCATAGCAGCTATAGTTGCAGCAAGTTTGAGAGTGGCTTTATATGAAGCAGTTACATAAGGATTACTACTTTCCATTTGGATTTTCGCCTCTATGAAAGGTGATGCCTGTTAATCAGATAAATTCAAAAAGGTTGCTTTAACATTAGATATTTCCTCACTAGTTAGCCCACTTTTTTTAGCTTGTATATCGTCAAATGATGAAAAATTAGTTTTAGTTTCATTTAACTCTAATAGCTTTATGATTAATAACCCTTTTTCCTCTTGATCGTTTAAATCATTGGTTGCGCTGTTAGCACTTGCAGAAATAGGCAAGACCTCAAGAACAAAGCTAACGTTAAAACTATCGCAAGAGATTTAAACAGACTCTTTTTGATAGTGCTTTTCAACTAAACCAACTCCCTTTATAAGTATTTATTCCACATATGCTGATTCTATACATAATCGCATAAACATAGTGAGTAGAATCGACCTTTTTACGTATTATAAAAATAAAATTATAGATTTGTTATGGTTTGATACCGAAAACAGATCGCATTATTATTATTTTGGATTGCAAGCTTTTGCAACTACTTTTGCATAATTACTAGTTTTGCGCCATGGTTCTAAATTCCATGGATTTTTTAAACCTCTTACCGTCTCTGCATGGCACCGTAATTGCGCCTTCATGCTTGCGGTATTTTTCCAATGCTTACTCCCTTTATGTTTATTATATACTACTTGCCATCTGTATTTTTCGTAGTGAGCTTGGACGACTGGATTAGGGTGTTTCGTCCATGCAAGTTTTTTAGGGTAAACAGATAAAGTGATTCCGTCAGATCGTTTTCTCCAATTAGATTTGGAGTAATAATCGGAAAATTTGGTCGGTGGATTTTTAGCTGCTAAAGTTGCTACACTGTTATTCATGCCGAAATGTTCCCGTTCAAATCTTTCTAATTCACTTGTTTCATACACAGCATAAACAGCATCTTCACTTAATGGATCACCTGATAGTAAGGCTATAAAGAAATCCCCATCAGCAAAATCAATTTCACTTGCCTTTTTTGGAGTGTACTCATAACCTAAATTATCAGTCTCTGCATTCGCAGTAATTGGAACAGTAGAAAAAATCAGAATAGAAACAAGTAAGAACCCCAAAGTTTTTTCATTTCTCCGTCTCCTTTTACATTTATTATTCTACTTATTGCAATGATTACATTTATTTAAAAAAATGGCAATTTTTGTGTTATAATATTGTGACAAAGGATTAAGGAGGATTTTAAATGTTAGGAGAAGAATTCACTTTGCTAGCACCCTTGTTTTATCTTATACTTTTTTTCACGATAGTCAATTTTCTATATTTATTTTCTTTCAGAATAAAATTAAAAGTAATTATTATGTGCTGTTTAACTCATTATTTTTTTTAGTAATAGCCTTAGTGCTATTATTTCAAGAGGGAATTATAGTTGATGAGTTTAACAAGTCACCGGGTTCTATGAATTTAACCCTTTCAATCATTTCAGGGGTAGTATTCTTATTAAGTTTATTTTTTATAAACAAAAAGAAAATAAGTAAATAATGTTAAAAAATCAATAATTAAACCACTATTGGAATGTAAAAAATGGCATTAGTTCTTTATTGCATTGGACTAATGCCATTTCGTTTCGTCATCATAAATTATTTATGTCTATTTGATCATATATACTATCACTGTCGTTATCGTTTCCGTTGATATCTTGTTGGTCTTGTGGTTTTGGAGCGTCCAAGCCTTTAGGCGACCAAAAGACTAGAGTTCGTTTTCGGCTGCGATATCATGCTGCTAAAAGCGCACAAGAAAAGTAGAAATTTGAAAATTTATACTTTCCTATTAGCAAAAAAGGGTTGCTCATATTTAAACAACCCATTATTTTTTAATTTCTACATATTATCGTTTTGCTCAACTACATACTGGTCAACTGTACCCTCCATATAATTATCAGAAATTTGTTCATGAGTCACACTAAGGCCTTTTTGAAACTGATTTTTATTTTCTTTTGTTCTCATACTTGGGTCATAGTGTTTTCCCGCTAATTGACTAGACTCCTTATAATAATCCATATTTCGGCACTCCTTTTTTAAGTTAATATAACGACTTCTTTTTTAACAAATTTTCGTTATACTTTTATTTTGCCTATTTTTACGTAAAGAACACACATTTATTTCAAGAAATAACTTCCATTCCATAATTTTATTAAGCTTTAACCTTAAACGTTTGGACAAATTTAAGACATGAAAAAAGGTAGGTGGGAACCAACTGAAAACACATTATGATTCTAGACAATATCAAGAAAATATCGATCAATATAAAATACCAAAAGCAGTGAAACATTCAAATCGTGGAATTTATCAAGTTGGATATGAGGCTACAACTGGAAATCATACAAATTTAGGTAAAAAGAAAAAGAAGTAATAAAAACGGGTTCCAAGATCAGTCATCTTTGGAACCCGTTAATGAATCAATTTACGGTTTGCTTATAAAAATTAATTCCTTCCGATTAAAACCCCGACAATTGCGGCTATCATTCCAAGTATAATACTTACAATTAGATAGATTATTGCTTGACGAGATTGTTTAGTCTCCAGAAACTTACTAATTTCAACGATAAATGTGGAAAATGTCGTAAATGCACCTAGAAAGCCGACTCCAAAAACCAAATAAAGCTCTGACTTAACTTCTATTACAAGTAAAACCCCTAATAAAAATGAACCTACGATATTTACGAAAAGAGTTCCTAAAGGAATATAACCCCATTTTTTATTGAAGTAACTACTCATATAATACCGACAAATTGCTCCAAAAAATCCACCAATTGCAACTAACAATCCGTTCATTGTGAATTTAACCGATCCTTTCTCATGCCCAACGACCGCAACTTTCGACCTATATACATTCCAAACATAGCGAGGACTAAACCAAGTATAATTGAGACCGCTAAATAGACAATACTAAATAAATACTCGTGTCCTTCTATTAAATCGATTATATCATTACTAAACGTAGAAAATGTTGTAAAGGAACCGATAATACCTGTTGTTATAGCTGTATACATTTTTGTTTGTTGAAAATTTTTTGTTGAGAAATAACTTGACAAAAAACCAAGTAAAAATGATCCAACTATATTAACGGTTAAAGTCGCAAAAGGAAAATGTGCACTTTTTACTATTAATGTGGCGCAATAACGCAATAAACTTCCGATTATTCCACCAATTCCTATATATAGCCACATATTCCCACCTCAACTCATTTTTGTGACTGCAATCGATTCAAAACAGTACCTAGAACAGATGTTAAGTCACTTGCGACAATCGTTCGTTCATTATGATTTCGAACAAGTTCATCAGCACAAAAACCATGTAAATAAACCGCATTATTCACAGCACTTTTTATATCATTTTCACTACAAATAAGACCAAGAATCATTCCAGTTAACGTATCACCGGAACCCCCTTTTGCTAATGCAGCATTTCCTGTCGTGTTAATAAACCCGGTTCCATCAGGATATGCAATGACGGTATTCGCACCTTTTAAAACAACTATTAAATTATTTTCTTTAGCGTATGTACTTGCAAGGTGTAACCGATTTGCTTGAATTTCCTTTATGCTATAACCGGTTAATCGACTAAACTCTCCTGGATGAGGCGTAATAAGAACCGGTGCTTTCCTTATTTTATATGTTCTTTTATACAATGCCCCTGCATCTAAGATAATTGGTATATCAAAACCCCATACTTTTTCGAGAAGATGTTCGATTTGATCGCGGTCGGTTAAACCGGGACCAATTGCCATCGCCTTAATATTAGAAGGAAACGAATTCGTTGTTAAAGTTTGTAATCCCCCATGGAGAAACGTTGCCTCTGGTAATTTCGTCGCAATGATCCCTGATGCATGAGAGCTCGTTGCAATGATTAATTTCCCAATACCAATCTTCATTGCACCTAAACCTGCTAATAAGGCGCTACCAGGCATCTCATCTGTCCCAGCAACGAGCAGCCCTGTACCAAACGTTCCTTTATGCGAATCACGTCCCCTCCTCTGTAATGAGTGATTGACATCTTCCCTCGTCCATATTCGCCAATTGGAGCTGTGAGGTAGACCAATATCAATGCTTTCAACCTTACCGAAATATTGATAAGAAGGAGAAAGAAATGTGGCAGGTTTAAATCCGTGTAAAGAAAATGTATAGTGAGCTTTAAAGGCAACTTCGACATCGCCGCAATCCGCTTGTACTCCTGTTGGTAAATCAATGGCAATTCTCAATGCATATTGTTTATTACACCATTCTAGCAGAGCTTGAAATGATTTATTTAATGGCAGTCTTGTCCCTACTCCTAATAAAGCATCAACAATCGTATCGTAATTTTGATCATCAACCTTATTCGCTGATGTATAGCCTAAACTTTTATAGTAACGAAAATGTTCCTTTGCAGCATCCGTTTTTGATTCTCCAAATGGAAATGTTAATTCAACATCATAACCTACCTGCTTTAAGTAACGAGCTAACACAATACCGTCTCCACCATTATTTCCACGTCCACTTAATATTAAAATTCGATTTGTTTTCGGCACGATTTGTTTAATTTTCTCAAATAAACCTCTACCAGCTAACTCCATTAGTGTATTTCCTGACAAACCGTTTCTCTCTGCCGTATCATCTGCATTCCTGATATCACTCTCATTGTAGATCCACATGATACGTTCCTCCCATTATTTGATATTTTCATGTTCTTAACCATAGAAAAGAAAAAATCCCTGCGTCACTCAGGAATTTTCTCTCACATCGATAAAATACTCTTTATAGTATCCGCCAATTCGTCCAGAATTATCGAGTACAAAATAAAACTCATCTGTTTCATTTTTCACTTCATAAACTTTATCAACTGTTAACATATGATTAACCATATATTTTTTTGCATTTGTATGTACACATTTAACGTTTTTTATCGTCTTTCTTTCTTGCCAATCTTTATGAATCATGATCGTTCAACTCCTTCTGTAAACATTATAGAAGTGAATGCTAGTGAAATCAATAGATGTAAGATAAAAAACCGATTGATATCACAATCGGTTTTTTTACGATTAATTTATTCCAATCAGTTCTCTTTTCATCTTTTCATTTAGTCGATTAGGGTTCCACTTAACTGCTTCTTTAACAACGATAACTTTATTTATTCCTTCAACAGACAGAGCTGCAAACTCCACACCGGAACAAATATAATCTTGCTGTACTAAGTCATCGGTTAAAAAAACTAAAGAAATTTTAACTGTAGATTCATTAACGATTTCGATATGATCTACATAGCCTAAATCAACAATATTCACACCAATTTCGGGATCAAATACATATTTTAATTCATTATATATATTTTCCTCGAGATTCATCTTAAACCCCTCCAAAATATATTCTAACCTTATTATAAAAGGAATATTTTCCTATGTTTGTTAAAGATATAACAATATTGTGTCAGTATTCAATATAACATAATGAACGTCCATATTTCTACTTAACTTGTTTTACCATCTTTTTTTAAAATTTTACTACATATAATAAAACCATCACGTCTATGAGAAATGGAGAATCAGAATGGAATACATCGATACACTTTGGGAAAAGTATGAGTCGAGTGAGGAACGTGAAAAGAAGAAAAAAGAAAAACAACTAGATGATAAGCGCTGGGCGATTGTATCGATTGCATCAATACCTCTTGTAATGACTTTAGGAAATTCAATGTTAATACCCATTTTGCCAACAATGGAAAAAGAATTAGATATCACTTCTTTCCAATCAAGTTTAATTATCACAGTTTATTCAGTAGTCGCCATTTTATTTATTCCCATTGCTGGGTATTTATCTGACCGCTTAGGTAGAAAGAAAGTCATTATTCCGAGTCTTCTACTTACAGCAATTGGTGGGGCAATTGCCGCATTTTCTTCATGGCAAATGCAAAGTGGTTACTGGCTTGTCCTTATCGGGAGAACATTACAAGGTGTTGGTGCGGCAGGTGCTTTCCCAATCGTTTTACCATTAGTTGGCGATATGTTTCGTTCAAAGGAAAAAGTTAGTTCATCACTAGGAATAATCGAAACCGCCAATACACTCGGAAAAGTTTTAAGTCCAATCCTCGGTTCGCTACTTGCTAGTATTATTTGGTTTCTACCTTTTGTAACAATTCCAATATTTTGTACCATTTCAATTTTCATGATGATTTTCTTAGTAA